>JAIRQU010000143.1 GCA_031256305.1 Burkholderiaceae bacterium | reverse complement strand
GGCGCAGCCCTTCGGAAATTACCCGCACCGCGTGCTTAGTGGCCGCATAGACCGTGCTGCCCGGACGCACCTTGTGCCCGGCCACCGAGGCCACGTTGAGGATGTGCCCGCCGCCTTGCCGTTGCATGTGCGGCAGCGCCGCCGCGATGCCGTAGAGCACGCCCTTGATGTTCACGTCAACCATGCGCTCCCAGTCCTCGACCTTCAAGCGCGCCAGCGGCGAATGCGGCATCACGCCGGCGTTGTTGATGATGACATCCAGCCGTCCGAAGCGCTGCGCCGCGGCATCGGCCAGCCGCTGCACGTCCGCGCGCCGCGTCACGTCGGTGACCTGGGCCAGCGCCTGTCCGCCCGCGCCGGTGATTTCACCCGCCAGCGCGTCCAGGCGCGTGGCGCGGCGCGCCCCCAGCGCCACGCGCGCGCCCCGCGCGGCCAAATGCCGGGCCGCCGCCGCGCCCAGTCCGCTGCTGGCGCCGGTAATGACGACCACTTTCCCGCTAATGTTGTCCTGGCTCATGGCATACGCTCCCCTTCAACGGTTGATGTATTGCTGCTGACTGGCCGAATAGCGCTCGCCCGCGATCTTGATGCCCTGCAAGGCCGATTCGATGGCAGCCAGATCGCCCGCCGTCAGCGCCACGCTGGCTGCGCCGATGTTCTCTTCCAGCCGGGGCAGCTTGGTGGTGCCGGGAATCGGCACGATCCACGGCTTTTGCGCCAGCAACCAGGCCAGCGCGATCTGCGCGTGCGACACGCCCTTGCCGGCCGCGATGCGGCCCAGCGCGTCCACCAACGCCGCGTTGGCTTGGCGGTTTGCCACCGAAAAACGCGGCACGGCGGTCGCGCGGAAATCGCCCGCGCTGAACGTGGTGCTGGCGTCAATCGCGCCGGTCAGGAAACCCCGGCCCAGCGGGCTGAACGGCACAAAGCCGATGCCCAGTTCCTCCAGCGTCGGCAGCACGCTGGTCTCCGGCTCGCGCCACCACAACGAATACTCGCTTTGCAGCGCCGTCACCGGCTGCACCGCGTGCGCGCGGCGAATGGCCTGCGCGCCCGCTTCCGACAGGCCGAAGTGCCGCACCTTGCCCGCGCCGATCAAATCCTTGACCGCGCCGGCCACGTCCTCGATGGGCACGGCAGGATCGACGCGGTGCTGGTACAGCAGGTCGATATGGCCGGTCCTCAAGCGCTTGAGCGAAGCCTCGACCACCTCGCGGATGTGCGCGGGACGGCTGTCCACGCCGCCCGCCGGATCGCCCGCCCTGAAACCGAACTTGGTGGCGATGACCACCTGCTCGCGCACCGGCGCCAGCGCCTCGCCGACCAGTTCCTCATTGGTGTAGGGGCCATAGACCTCGGCGGTGTCAAAGAAAGTCACGCCGCAGTCAACCGCCGCGCGGATCAGCCCGATGGCCACCGATTTTTCCACTGGCGGCCCGTAGCTGTGATTCAGCCCCATGCAGCCCAGCCCGATGGCCGAAACTTCCAGACCGCTGCGTCCGAGTGTGCGTTTTTGCATGATGTGTGCTCCTTATGCGCGCTGCGGCGACTACCGGGCGCAATTTATGAGTATGCGCCAGACATGATGACTGGCCCGTAACTTGCATGGTTCGTCACAGGCGATTGTCAACGCGCGCTCAACTCGCGTCCGGCTGTTTCTCCGGCGCGGCGGCACTAAAAGCCGGGTGCCGGGTAGCCTGCGCATCAATGCGCATCAAGGTCGGATACCGCGTCAGGTCGATGTCCAGACGCCGTGCGTTGTACATCTGCGGAACCAGCGTCACGTCGGCCAGCGTGGGCGCGTCGCCAAAGCAGAACGCCCCCGTATGCGGATCGCCGGCCAGGCGCTGCTCCAATGCCGCAAAACCGCTTTCAACCCAGTGCCGCTGCCACGCCAGCTTTTGCGCTTCGGCCAACCCCATTTCCTTGACCAGAAACCGGAGTACCCGCAGGTTATTGAGCGGGTGAATATCACAGGCGATTTGCAAAGCCAGCGAGCGCACCCAGGCGCGCTCCAGCGGAGCGCGCGGCAGCAGCAGCGGTTCCGGGCGGGTTTCTTCCAGCCATTCGATGATCGCCAGCGACGGCGTGAGGGCGTGTCCCGCGTCATCCACCAGCGTGGGCACCAGCGCGTCCGGGTTGAGTTTGCGGTAGCCAGGAGCTTGCTGTTCCTTTTTGACCAGATGCACCGGCGCGTAGTCAAACGGCAGTCCCTTGAGGCCAAGCGCAATACGCACCCGATAGGCGGCGGAACTGCGAAAGTAGCTGTAGAGTTTCATCATGAGTCCTGTCGGGTTTTGTTTTAATCCTTGCAACAAGCGCCTGCACAAAGACCGGCGTCATGTCTTACCCGGTTACGCGCGCCGGCAGGATCGTCCCTCGGCATTGGCCAAAACCGATGCGCGCCGCGCCTGCTTTTTGACACCAGCCGCGGATGATGACGGTATCACCATCTTCCAGGAACGAGCGGGTTTGACCATCAGGCAGGCGAAATGGCGTCTTGCCGCCGCCGGTGGTTTCGATCAACGCGCAAGCCTGGTCGAGTGTGGGGCCGGAAAGCGTACCCGTGCCCAAAAAGTCCCCCGGTTGCAGATTGCAGCCGCCCACGGTGTGATGCGCCACCATTTGCGCCACTGTCCAATAGGCGTGGCGGTAATTGGACAGCGCCACGCGCGCGGGGGCTTGCCCGGCGGTACGCATTTTTTCTGTTTGCAGCGTTAATTCAAGCTGAATATCCAGCGCGCCGCGCGTGCGTTGCTCGGTACTGTCAAGATACGGCAGCGGTTGCGGATCACCGGCGGGGCGCGCCAATAGCGCGCGGTAGGGTGCCAAGGCTTCAAGCGTGACGATCCACGGCGAGACGGTAGTGGCGAAGTTCTTGGACAGGAATGGCCCCAGCGGCTGATATTCCCACGCCTGAATATCGCGCGCCGACCAGTCGTTGAGCAGGCACAAGCCGAACACGTGCGATTCGGCCTGACCGAGCGGGATCGGCTGGCCCTGCGCGTTACCTGGGCCGATATACACGCCCAGTTCCAGCTCGTAATCAAGCCGCTGGCATGGGCCGAATACCGGCGGCTGGCCTTCGGCAAGCGGGCGCTGCTGGCCCACCGGGCGCTGTACCGGCTGACCCGACACACCGATGGATGACGCGCGCCCGTGGTAACCGACGGGCAGCCATTTGAAGTTGGGCATGAGCGGGTTGTCCGGGCGGAATTGCTTGCCGATGTTGGTCGCGTGATAGAGCGAGGTATAAAAATCGGTGTAGTCGCCGATGCGGGCCGGCACGGTGTATTCGGCCTGCGCTTGAGCAATCAGCGTCGTTTCCAGGGCTGCGCGCTGCGCCGCGCGGGCACTGGCGCGCAAGGCGCGCGAGAGCGCCAGCCGCAGTGCGCTCCAGGCTGCTGGCCCGAGCGCCATCAGGGCATTGAGCGTGGCCTGGCTGCCCGCGCGCGCGGCTTCCAGCGCCATGCCTTCAAACACGCCGGGATGCCGTGCCGCCAAAGCCAGATCGACGATCTGCTCGCCTATCGCCACGCCGCCACGCCAGCTTTCCTGACTGCCCTTGCGGCGGAATACCGCAAAAGGCAGGTTCTGGATGGGAAAGTCGCTGTCCGGCTGATTGGCCGAATCGACCCAACTTCTGGAAGCAGGGTCATGGGTTTCGTTCAGTTGTGTCATCAAAATTATTGCCTTTAAAAAACGGTTGATCCCTGATCTATGGCCCAAGGGCGAACGCGCCCATTGACGGTCAAACGCCTGCCGATCAAGTTTCCCGCCGCGCGGGCATAACCCG
>JAIRQU010000132.1 GCA_031256305.1 Burkholderiaceae bacterium | reverse complement strand
GCCAGACGTGGTAGCGGCGGATGCGTTCGGCGGCGGCTTGCAGCGCCATACGTTGCGCGGGCGGCAGGCCGTTGAACGCAGCCTGGAGTTCGCCGGGCGCGAGTTCCAGCTCGGCCATGCCGGGCGCATTCACGCCGTCGAAGCGCGCGGTGTATTCCAGCACCGCCGCGTCGCCGCGCGCGGCCACGTCGGCCACAATGGCGCGCACGCGCTCCTCGATGGCGGCGTCCGTGCCCGCATCCCAGTGCAGGCGCGCCTTGAGCTGAGCGTCGAATTGCGCATCCCCGGCATAAAGGCACGCGGGGCGCGCTTGCAAATCAGTGCTCATGCTTTTCAATCCTTTTGTGCAATGGCGCGCGCAAAAGCATCAATCAGCCGCCGGATCGGCGCGGTCTTGAGTTTGAGGGCGGCCTGTCCCAGCACCAAGTGCGAGCTGATGTCCATGACGCGCTCGACTTCCACCAGGTCGTTGGCCTGGAGCGTTTTGCCGGTGGACACCAGATCGACGATGGCGTCGGCCAAGCCCGTGAGCGGTGCCAGCTCCATGCTGCCGTAGAGCTTGACCAGGTTGACATGCACGCCCTTTTCGGCGAAGAAGTGGCGCGCGATGTGCGTGTACTTGGTCGCCACCGTGATGCGGCTGCCCTGCCGCGCGGCGCTGGCATAGTCGAACCCGCGCGGCGCGGCCACGGCCATGTGACAGCGCGCGATGTTCAAGTCCAGCGGCTGATACAGCCCCGTGCCGCGCAGCGAGCCGTCCTGATTGGCGCCGTGCTCGATCAGCGTGTCCTTGCCGGTCACGCCCAAATCCGCGCCGCCGTATTCGACATAGGTTGGCACGTCGGCGGCGCGCACCAGCACCACGCGCACGTCAGGTTGGTTGGTCGGCAGAATCAGCTTGCGCGAGGTTTCCGGGTCTTCTAGCACCGTGATGCCCGCGCTTTGCAGCAGCGGCAGCGTTTCCTCGAAGATGCGGCCCTTGGACAGGGCCAGCGTGATGCCGTTGGCGGCGTTGTTGTTGGTCATGATGCAATGCGCTGGATATCCGCGCCCAGGCCGCGCAGTTTTTCTTCCATTTGATCGTAACCGCGGTCCAAGTGGTAGATGCGATCTACCGTCGTTTCGCCCTCGGCCACCAGCCCGGCGATAACCAGACTGGCCGAGGCGCGCAGATCGGTCGCCATCACCGTCGCGCCGTTGAGCAGCGGCACGCCTTCGATCATCGCGCTGCGGCCATCGACGCGGATGCGCGCGCCCAGCCGCAGCAGCTCATCGACGTGCATGAAGCGGTTCTCGAAGATCGTCTCGGTCACCACGCTGCCCCCCCGCGCCACGGCATTGAGGGTCATGAACTGCGCCTGCATGTCGGTCGGAAAGCCCGGATACTCGGCGGTGCGCACGTCCTGCGCTTTCAATTGCCCCGCGCCGGGGCTGGTGACGCGGATGGCCCGCGCGCCGTCCAGCTCCAGCGCCCGCACCTGCGCGCCCGCTTCGCGCAGCTTGTCGATCAGCGCGTCCAGATGGCAGGCGCAGGCGTGCCGCAGCAACACTTGGCCGCCCGCGGCGGCCACCGCGCACAGAAAAGTCCCGGCCTCAATGCGGTCGGCCACCACCTCGTGCTGACAGCCCGACAGGCGCTCCACGCCTTGAATGCGGATGCGGTGCGTGCCGTGGCCTTCGATGCGCGCACCCATCTTGATGAGCATCCGCGCCAGGTCGGTCACTTCAGGCTCTTGCGCGGCGTTTTCCAGCACCGTCTCGCCCTCGGCCAGACAAGCGGCCATCAGCAGGTTTTCGGTGCCCGTCACCGTCACCATGTCGGTGGTGATGCGCGCACCCTTCAAACGCCCGCTTGCCTTGGCAACGATGTAGCCGTGTTCTACCTCGATGGCCGCGCCCATCGCCTGCAAGCCCTTGATGTGCTGATCCACGGGCCGTGAGCCGATGGCGCAGCCGCCCGGCAGCGACACGCGCGCATGGCCCAGGCGCGCCACCAGCGGCCCCAGCGCCAGCACTGAAGCACGCATGGTCTTGACCAGTTCGTAGGGCGCTTGCGGGTCGATCGGCCCGCCCGCGTCAAAGTCCATGCCGCCGCGCGCGCCGCGCGTACCGATGCGCACGCCCATGTGTTCCAGCAGCCGCCGCATGGTGCGCACGTCGTGCAGGCGCGGCACATTGGTCAGCAGCACCGGATCGCCGGTAAGCAGCGCGGCGCACATCTCCGGCAGCGCCGCGTTCTTGGCGCCGGAAATAATGACCTCGCCCGACAAACGCCGCCCGCCGTGGATGCGTAATTGATCCATGTGTTTATTCTTTCCGGTTAGCCCACTCCGCGGGCGTGAACGTGCGCATCGACAGCGCATGCACTTGACCGCTGGCGATGCGTTCGCCCAGCGCGGCGTACACGCGCTGGTGCCGCGCCACGGGCCGCAGCCCCTCGAACGCATCCGACACGATGGTGGCGAACCAATGATGGCCATCGCCTTCGACGCTTAAATGCGTGCAGGGCAGCCCCGCGGCGATAAGTTGTTGCAGTTGCTCGGCGGTCATGAAAAATCAGTAACGCAGCTTGTAGCCGATGCGCAGCAGGTGCAGCGTCAGCGCCGACACCAGCGCCAGGCAAGCCCCGCTGACGGCCAGACTTAGCCAGGGCGAGACATCGCTGACACCGAAGAAGCCGTGGCGCAGCCCATCGACCAGATAGAAAAATGGATTGAAGCGGCTAACCGTGCGCCACACGCCCGGCAGCGTATGCACGGAATAAAACACGCCGGCCAGAAACGTCATGGGCATGACGATGAAATTCTGGAACACGGCCATCTGGTCGAATTTGTCCGACCACAGCCCCGCCAGCAAGCCCAGCACGCCCATCAACCCCGCCCCCAGCAGCGCGAAGATCAGCACCCACAGCGGCGCGGCCATGCGCGGCGGCGCGTACAGCAGCGTGACCGCGTACACGCCCAGCCCCACCAGCAGCCCGCGCGCCACCGCCGCGCCCACGTAAGCCGCGAACCAGTGGCGCGCGGCCAGCGGCGTGACCAACTGGAACACCAGATTGCCCATGATCTTGCTTTGCACCAGGCTCGACGCGCTGTTGGCAAAGGCGTTTTGCAACACGCTCATCATCACCAGGCCCGGCGCCAGAAAAGCCACGTAGCTCACGCCCGGATACACCTGCACCCGCCCGGAAAGCACGTGGCCAAAGATCAGCAGATACAGCACCGCCGAAAGCACCGGCGCGGCAATGGTCTGAAAGGCCACGCGCCAAAAGCGCATCACCTCCTTGGTCAGCAACATGCGCCAGCCGGGGCCTTCGGCGGGCAGCGCATCCAGCACATGCGGCGCGCCGGGCGATGCGGACGGACGGACAACGCCATCCTGCACCGGCAGGACAACGCCTGCGGGCAGCGCTGCCGGCACGGCGGTATTCAGCGGGCCGTTCATGCCGCGGCCTCCTGAACTTGTTCCTGAACTTGCGCCGGAACCGCGTCGTCGCGCCGGTTCATCAGGGTAATGAACACATCTTCCAGATCGGGACGGCGGATTTCGATGTCCTCGACCGCCACGCGCGATTGGCGCAGCGCGGCCAGCAGGCGCTCAACATCAGCCGCGTCGCGCGCGGGCAGTTCCACGATGCGGCCCGTCACGCGGGCGCGGTCCGCCAGCGCGGGCGGCAGCGCATCATCGGTCTTGAAATGCAGCATTTGGTTTTTTGCGCCTTCCAGCAGCGCGCTGGTGCGCGCCAGCGCCACCATGCGGCCCAGCTTGAGCATCGCCAGTCGCTGGCACAGCGCCTCGGCTTCTTCCAGATAGTGCGTGGTCAGCAGCACCGTGTGGCCCTGGCGGTTCAAGCCCGCGATGAATTGCCACAGGTTCTGGCGCAATTCCACATCCACTCCGGCGGTTGGCTCGTCCAGCACGATTACCGGCGGCTTGTGCACCAGCGCCTGCGCCACCAGCACGCGCCGCTTCATACCGCCCGAAAGCTGCCGCATGTTGGCCCCTGCCTTGTCCGCCAGCCCCAGCCCCACCAGCAATTCGTCGATCCAGGCGTCCTGGTGGAACAGGCCGAAATACCCGGCCTGAAAGCGCAGCGCCTCGCGCACGGTAAAGAACGGGTCGAACACCAGCTCCTGCGGCACGATGCCCAGATACCGGCGCGCCCGCGCATAGTCGCGCTGCACGTCAAAGCCGTACACCGTCACGCGGCCTGCTGTGGGGCGCGCCAGCCCGGCCAAAATCGAAATCAGCGTGGTCTTGCCCGCGCCATTGGGGCCGAGCAGGCCGAAAAACTCGCCCGCCTCAATGTCGAACGATACGTTATCGAGCGCCTGCAACGGCGCGGACCCGACGCGCCCCAGCGCCGGATAGACCTTGGATACCGACTGGAAGGAAATCGCGGCCATAAAATTTTTAATTTTACGTTTGCGCGTCTTTCCCGGCTGATGACCTCCCTGCTTTTATGCCTCTGAATGTCATTACGGTTCGGACGCTGCGGCGGCCGGGTGCGGCTGGGCAATGAAATAGCTGGCCACATCCAGCGCCTGCTGCGCCGTCAGGGCGTGTGTGCGGGTGCGCGGCATATTGTTCTTGGCAAAAGCGGCGGCCATCGAAAGCTGATTCATTTCAGACGCGGCGCTGTAAGCGTTCTCACCCCACAGCGGCGGGTATTTGTAGCCGCCGCCATACGCCTTTTGCTCAAGCGTGCCTTCGCCGTGATCGCCGTGGCAATGCGCGCAGCGTTTGGTGTAAAGCGCCGCGCCGCGCGCGCTGTCGGGCGTCAGCGTGGCGTCGATGGGGCCAAAGCCGCGCGCGCCGGATTCCTGTTCGGGCTTGAGATTGGCCGTACCCAGCCAGCCGATGTAGGCGCGCAACGCCTGCATTGGCGGCGCGTCGGCGGCCAAAGGCTTGCCGTTCATGGACTGCACCAGGCAGCGATTGATGCGCGCGGTCAGCGCCTGTTCATCGCGCGCTTGCACGCGCACCCATGCGCCGCCATTGGGCAGGGTGCCTGCGTTCAGGTGACAACTGCTGCACCGCAAGCCATTGCCCACGTGCCCCTTGAGCATCTGGATCGTGTCGGTGGCAATCAAGCGCCCCTGGTTGATGAGTTGCCCGGCCGGGCCGGACGGAATCGTTGAATCGGCTGGCCCCATGTTGGGCACCGAATCACCACAGGCACTTAACGCGCCTAGGGCAGTCAGCACGCCAGCGGCAAGGACGGCGCGTATCAGTGTTGCAAAAATTTTCAAGACAAATCCCTCAATCCAAACGCTCAGGCGGTATCTTTGCACGGATACCCAAACCCTAAAAAGAGAAGGCCGGACGCCAAAAGTTCCGTCCGGCGAGAAACAGTGCGGCCTGACTGACGGTTCGGCTTGAACTCTTCACATGTCCCGCAAGGCAAAAACCCTAGAAAACATATGACAAGTTGTTAATTACGTTAATGTTATCGTGCAGTCCCTGATATGAAAGGAGCAACTTGACATGAACACGATTACAACGCTAACGGCAATGGCGGCTTGCGCCCTGGCCCTCACCGCTTGCGGGGAGGGGGGAGATCCTGTGAGGACGCCTCCCAGTGCAAGCGGTTCTACCTCCGGACTCACCTTGCAGCAACCGCTCGTCCAGCGTGTCGCGCGCGGTCAGGATCAGCACCGGCTCGTCACGCTCTTGGCGGTGCCATTGCGCCAGCACATCCAGGCTGGTCTGGCCATCGGTAAACCAATCAACCGTAAAGCCCAGGCGCGACAGGCCTACGCGCAGGCCATCGCCTATCGCGGCGGCGTCTTCGATCAACAGGATGCGCATGATGGTCATTGTCCGTGAAACAGGTAAACCGCCGATGAATCGCCCATGCATCGCCATCGCCTACACGGGCTGCGGAACTTGGACGCGCTGAAAATGCAGCAACCCAAGACCACTTGGCCGTGGTGGGAACGGCACGATAGCGCTGGTTGCTTTCTGGGGCGTCAGGTTCAGCGTTCGATGTTCATTTGGGTGATAGAACCATCATCGGATGGGGTACCCAAATAAATAAAAACACCCAAATCTTCAAGATATACCCTTGTGCCATTAGATTCAAGTGGTCCTTGGCACGCCATCCGGTCCGCTTTGCCAGCGAGCGTAGGGAAAATGGTACTGGCATTAATGCGCTCTTTGACTTCGCATTTCCATATCACGTGATCAACTGTATCGTTAGTTTTTTGAGGTCTGTTTTCCATTTTGGTCTCGCTAACAAAAACAGCGCCAGGTTTTAGCTCAGTGGGCAGTTGGAGTTTAAGCCTATTTGCGACAGAAATATCATGATTCATAAATATACGCTTTGATTCTACAGCCAAAGTCACAATATCTCCAAACGTAATCCACTGTGTATATGAGCCATCATTACCATCTTTTCTTATCGTGCGGAGCAAGCCATTGGGCTGTGTTTCAATTTTATTCGTAATTTCTAAATATTTTTTGCTCTGAGAATAAGACTTTATTTTATATGTATAACTGAGTTTCTTGAATTTCGGCATCCAGAGCGAATTGCCTGCACGCGCAGCATTAAGAGATTCAATGACATTAGCGGGAATCACCGTTTCATCAACAGGCGCCTGCAACGGTTCAGAATAGTCCTTCGGATCAATGTCAGGGCGCTCGTCCTTGCGAATAGCGTGAGTTGTCATGTCCATTATTGTACACCTGACAAGAGTAAAACCCCTATTTTTATCTGAATCGATTGAAAAAGAGCGCATTACTATGGGTTTACCCGGATCAGGACTATTCATGATACTGCCAACAGGAAGCCAATGAGATCCGGCGACCTGGTATTCCACACGAGTGAATCCGTTATTGAGTTTTTGAAGACGATCCGAATCCTGCACCAGGGGCTTGAGCTTTTGTTCAACCTCATCAGCATTAGCACCTTCGACGGTAAAGCCCCAAAAATAAAGAAAGTTCCGGTCATCTTCCTCAACCATATCGATATAGGATAGAAACTTCAAACCAGCGATGACAGGAGGCTTGCTGAAGATAATGGTTGGCCGGCCTTGCTTATGTTTGACATTCCGATTCTCGACCTTGATCCAACTGATGTCCCCGTCCGTGTCAAGCGGAGCCACCTCTGCCCAAGTCTTGGCATGTTCATGCAGGCTCTTGAAGAACCCGGCATCGCAGGCCGAAAAGCTGCGGAAGGTATCCTCAAAAGCGGCTGACTGGGCGTCGGCGGATGGATTCGTCGCAGCGGAATCCGGCCCCGCCGCGCCCGGCGTTGCGCAAGCCGCCAGTAACGCGCTGGCGCACAACGCGGCGCACGCGCCCTCTGGAAGGCAAATCCGCCTAAGCCAGTTCAGGATGTTTGCTGATGACTTTTCCATACAGATTCCCTCCACGCGCTGATAGCCCAAAGTAACAAAAGGATACAACATAGCCGTCCCTTTTTGCAATGATTTACAGGGCCGCATATTTTCCCCGGCATCGCTTGCCTGCTCACCGCCGTTGTCACTGCCTGCCGCTTGCCAGGCGTCAGCCCTGCCTGAAATCCGATAATGTTTGTTTGCCTAGCATTTAAGCTGTCCGCTGCTCATGCCCGATTCGTCTCGACCGCCGCGCCCGGCAGATGCCACCGCCGATACCGGCCGTCCGCTGGCGCAAGCGCTGCGCGAACCGGGCGCGATTCGCGTGCGCGGGGCGCGCACGCACAACCTCAAGAATATCGACCTGGACATTCCCAAGGACAAGCTGACGGTGGTCACGGGCCTGTCGGGGTCGGGCAAATCGTCGCTGGCCTTCGACACGCTCTATGCCGAGGGTCAGCGCCGTTACGTGGAAAGCCTGTCGGCCTATGCGCGGCAGTTTCTG
>JAIRQU010000091.1 GCA_031256305.1 Burkholderiaceae bacterium | reverse complement strand
CGAGCAGATGCCGGGCATCGTCCGCACCCAGGTGGATGTGGTGCTCAAAAACGGCGCCGTGGTACTCAACGCCGCCGATCCGGCGGTGCGCGAACTGGCCGCCTTTTGCGACGGCGAGGTGCTGTTCTACGCCGACCTGGACCGCGCCGGTTCCGATACAGCGGCGGCCATTGCCGCGCACCGCGCCAGCAAAGGCGGCAAAGGCCGCGCTGTACTGCTGCGCGGCGGCAAGATCGTGCTGGCCCAAGGCGCGGGCGAAACGCTATTGACCAACGCCAGCCTGCCGGCCATCGCCGCGCTGTTGGCGTTCGCGCCTGACGCGCCCAGCCAAGCCTTGGCCGCCATCGCTTGCGGCTGGTATCTGGAACTGTCCGCCGACCTGATCCGCGCCAGCCTGTTGCGCTGCGCCCAGGAGCCTGACGCCCAGGATGACGATAACTTTCGATCCTAGCGTTGTCCCTTCACAACACGCTTGAATTAAAAATTGTCATAAGAATGTCTGAAACCTGATTTGCATTTGCGCGCACTTCTGTCCCGGTCTGATCCTGGGCTGTACACCGGAAAACGCCTTGCCGCGTTGTATCTCCATTGCATCAGCAATTTGCAGAAAGCTCATTGTCATGGAAGTCACCCGCGTCCGCGCCTTGCGCGGCCCCAATCTGTGGAGCCGTCACACGGTTATCGAAGCGGTAGTCGCCTGCCCGTCCGAAGAGCGTGACTTGGGCCGTGATACCGTCTTCGAGCAACGCTTGCGCGAACGCTTTCCGGCCATCGGCGCGCTGCACGCCAACACGCCCAGCGTGCCCATCTCGATGGCGCACGCGCTGGAACTGACGGCGCTGGCGCTGCAAGCGCAGGCGGGTTGTCCGGTGACTTTCAGCCGCACCACGCCCACCGAAGTCCCGGGTACGTTCCAGGTCGCGGTGCAATACGCCGAAGAAGCCGTGGGCCGGCTGGCGCTGCAAACCGCTCAGGCGCTGATCCGCGCCGCGCTGACCGGCGAACCGTTCGACGTGCCGGGCGCCATCGCGCAAATCAAGGAACTCGACGAGGACGAACGGCTGGGGCCTTCCACTGGCGCTATCGTCGATGCCGCCGTGGCGCGCGGCATTCCGTTCAGGCGCCTGACCAGCGGCAGTCTGGTGCAACTGGGCTGGGGTCGCAAACAGCGCCGCATTCAGGCCGCCGAGGTAGACCGCACCAGCGCCATTGCCGAATCCATCGCGCAAGACAAGGACTTGACAAAGAAGCTGCTGCACGCCGCTGGCGTGCCCGTGCCGCTGGGCCGGCCAGTTGCCGATCTGGAAGACGGCTGGCGCGCGGCGCTGGAAATCGGCCTGCCCGTTGTCGTCAAACCTCAGGACGGCAATCAGGGCAAGGGCGTGACGGTCAATATCGACAACCGCATGCACTACGACATGGCCTACGCCGCCGCCGCCGAGTACGGCGAGGTGATGGTTGAAAAATATCTGCCCGGCAGCGATTACCGGCTGCTGGTGGTGGGCAACGCTCTGGTGGCCGCCGCGCGGCGCGAACCGCCGCTGGTGGTCGGCGATGGCCAGCGCAGCGTGCGCGAACTGGTGGACCAGGTCAATCAGGACCCGCGCCGCGGCACAGGCCACGGCACATCGCTGACCAAGATCCGCATCGACGCCATCGCCCAAACGCGCCTGGCCGCGCAGGGTTTGACCGCCGACAGCGTGCCGCCCAAGGGCCAGCGCGTGATTCTGCGCAACAACGCCAACCTTTCCACCGGCGGCACGGCCACCGACGTGACCGACAGCGTGCATCCCGAAGTCGCGGCCCGCGCCATTGAAGCCGCGCAAACCGTGGGCCTGGACATTTGCGGCGTGGACGTGGTGTGCGAATCGGTGCTCCAGCCGCTGGAAGCGCAAGGCGGCGGCATCGTCGAAGTCAACGCCGCGCCGGGGCTGCGCATGCACCTGTCACCCTCATTCGGCAAGGGGCGCGACGTGGGCGCAGCGGTTATCGGCCACATGTTCCCGGCGGGCGATGACGGACGCATTCCGGTCATCGCCGTCACCGGCACCAACGGCAAGACCACCACCGTGCGCCTGACCGCGCACCTGCTCAAGGCGCAGGGACTGTGCGTGGGCATGACCAACACCGATGGCGTCTATGTCGGCAACTGCCAGATCGACTCTGGCGACTGCTCCGGCCCGCGCAGCGCGCGCAACGTGCTGGCGCACCCGGACGTGGACGCGGCGGTGCTCGAAACCGCGCGCGGCGGCCTACTGCGCGAGGGTTTGGCCTTTGACCAGTGCCAGGTTGCCGTGGTCACCAACCTGGGCCAGGGCGACCACTTGGGCCTGAACTACATCACCACGCTAGAAGACCTTTCGGTCTTGAAGCGCGTCATCGTCCTCAACGTCGCGCCCAGCGGTACGGCGGTGCTCAACGCCGCCGACCCCGCCGTAGCCGCGATGGCCGCGCACTGCCCCGGCAGCGTCACTTTCTTTGCGCAAGATGGCCGCCATCCCGTCATCCAGACGCATCGCGCGCAAGGCAAGCGCGTGGTATTCGCTGAAAAAGGCGATCTGGTGTGCGCCGAGGGCCGGTTTGAAAAGCGCCTGCCGCTGGCGCGCATTCCGCTTACCCGGCAGGGCAAAATCGGCTTTCAGGTCGAAAACGTCATGGCCTCGGTCGGCGCGGCTTGGGCCGTCGGCGCGCCGTGGGAAATTATTCAAAAGGGTTTGGTTACCTTTGTCAGCGACGCGCAGGGCGTGCCGGGACGCTTCAATGTGTTTGACTACGCGGGCGCGATGCTGATTGCCGATTACGGCCATAACCCCGACGCCATCGCCGCGCTGGTGGCCAGCGTTGATGCCTTGCCCGCGCGCCGGCGCGCAGTCGTCATCAGCGGCGCGGGCGACCGGCGCGACGAAGACATCCGCGAGCAAACCCGAATGCTGGGCGCAGCCTTCGACGACGTAATCCTGTATCAGGATGCCTGCCAGCGCGGGCGCGCCGACGGTGAAGTGCTGACCCTGCTGCGCCAGGGCTTGCAAGATGCCGCGCGCGCCGCCTGCGTCGAGGAAATTCGCGGCGAATTCACTGCCATCGACCACGCCTTGGCGCGGCTGCACGCGGGCGACCTGTGCCTGATCCTGATCGATCAGGTGCAAGAAGCGCTGGCCCATATCCAGCGCCGCTGCGATGAAACCCAAGCCGCCGCGCCTGCAAAAGCAACCGCAAAACCCCGCAAAGCCGTACCCAAAACGGCACAGACCTCCTCTATGGCCCGCCCTGCTCCACGCCATGCCGTCAAAGCGGTCGCTGAATTGGCCGTGGCCGGAATGGGCGCTTAAGCACGGCGTTTCTCGATAAGAACGCCAGCAGCACGCTCGCGCTGGGGCGGCCTTTGCGGTTTTTACTCTGGAAATTTGAACTTAATGGGCACGTTGAACCACATGGCCTCAGGCACGCCGCCGCGCGTGCCAGGCCGGTAGCGCCAACGGTCGCGCGCGGTGGTTAGCGCCTCTTCGTCCAGCCGCGCGTAACCACTGCTTTTCGCAATCCGCGCGGCTTGCGCGCGGCCATCCACGCCGATCAGCACACCCACGGTTACTATGCCAGTTTCGTGCCGCAGAACACTCATCGGCGGATAGTCCGGCTCAGGGTTGTGCAGATAAGCTGCGTCCGCCACCGGCGGCACGACGTTTCCCTGCGCAGACGCGGATGGCTGTTCTCCATTGGTTCCGCCGCTGGCCTCCGATGCCGCTCCAGTCCGCGCGTTTTCCGTCTGAACCGCACTGGCGTTGGTTGCGGCAACGGGCGCGGCCTGTGCCGTAACCGCTGCTGACATGAATTTTTGCTGCGTCACGGTTTCAAGCGCGGACGGCGCAGTCAGTGTGGGTCTATCGGGAAGCGAGGGCAATTGCTGCCGGGACGGTGCGGGCACAGCCATCGCCGTTACGGGCTTATGCATCGGTCTTGACTTGATTCGTACTGTTTTTACCGGGTGCTCCATCGGCCGTGCAGCGGACTGCTGTGCCGGTTTGGGCGATGGCGATGATGCGGCAGCGGGCCAATGGGCCGCCGGAACCACCCGGTTCACCACCATCTCAATCACGGCAGCCGCGGGCACTGCATCTGCCGCTCGCCGCGTCAGCCCCCTCTGCAAAGCCCACAACGCCGCGCCGTGCAGCGCCAACACTGCCGCCACAGCGGCAGACCAACGCAAGGCGGGGTGTTTACGGACAGTTGTCATAGCCCACAACAGCGTATTGTCTGCGCCGCGCGGACAGCGGCGGCAGACGCCACGGACGCGGCGTTTCCCGTGCGCGGCAAATTTTCATAGAATATATGGTTTGTCGGAGCGTAGCGCAGCCTGGTAGCGCATCTGCTTTGGGAGCAGGAGGTCGCGAGTTCAAATCCCGCCGCTCCGACCAGCCTTCAGCCATCACCGCCGCAACCTTCTGCCCGTAGCTCAGTTGGATAGAGCAACGGCCTTCTAAGCCGTAGGTCGGGGGTTCAATTCCCTCCGGGCAGGCCATAACCCATTATAAACACTAGGTTTAATGCTATCAATTTTGCATAGGTTGTTCCGCAAAAATTAGATTATTCCGCAAAAGCTATCGTACGGGGCGCACCTTGCGGCCTATCTTGTGGCGGATGTAATGGGCTGTCATGGTCTCTGTTGTATGCCCCAACAATGCTTGCGCGGTGCGCGTGCCGCTGGCGTCATCGGCCTCGGTTGCGGCTTTGGCGCGCAGGTCTCGAAACTGGAATAGCGCTTTGTCCACGCCTGCACGTTCGCGGCCGATGGTCTCAGGCACAGGCCTTCCGGGATGTTTGACCAGCGCCAACCGCCTGGCCTCGCCTATCCTCGCTGATGCGGCGGCGGTACGCTGTTGACAGCCCGCGCGCCAGCGGCGCGGTAACGCTTGCGGCTTCACCCCTTAAACGCCGCCATCGCCGGCCCCGTGAGCGCGGCCAGCGCGGCGCAGCCGTGCTTTGTTGAGCCGCGCTGGCGTGCTAAAGTACAGTTCAAATACAGACTTGGAATACTCTCATGATGGAACGGATTGGCCCGTATGAGGCTGCGGCGGACGCATCCGTGTTCGTCCAGGAGTTGGCGGCGCGCAACCTTCAGGTGCTTCGCGCCATTGAAGATACGCTGACCGCGCTCTGGTCTGACCAGCAGTTGCTCGACGCCGTCGCGCGGGGCTTTATGGAGGTTCATGACTGGTTTCGAGCGCACCCGCCCGCCACCGGGATAGACCCGCACGACGTACTCCACGCCAACCTGATCTTGGCGGCGCAAGGCGCCCAGCGGATGTACACGCAGGTCGTTGCGCGGCACAAGGCAGCGTGCGCCGACCCGTTGCTCACTCACGAGGACGGCGTGACTGATGCCTACAAGGCGTATCTGGACACGCTGGAGACTTTGTTTGACACGATTGAATCCCTGAAGGATTGGGTAGAAACCCACGACGATGTGCTGGAGCCAAGCACCGGGAAAATCTACAAAAGCGTGGATGATCTTTTCTCGGCAATGGGGCTATAAGCACCGTGGAGTTTCCAATAACAGGGCTTGGTTTTTCCGAGAAGTTTCTCAAGGAACTGACTAAACTCGACCCAGGTATACAGACGGCGGCGCGCGATGCGCTACTGCTTTTGCAGACCAACCCCAGCGCAAAAACGCTGCGGCTGCATCGCTTGACAGGGTTTGCTCGGCCTTCCCTCTGGAAAATCGACGTATTCTCCAACAAGTCCTACCAGATTACGTTCGAGATGGAAGGCGCCGTGGCTCACCTAAAGCGCATTGCCACCCACGCGCAGCTTGACCGCAATCCGCGCGGATAACACCATCAGCTTCGGTCGTGCTACACTTAGACCATCTAGTTTAGACGACCGCTGATCCTTGCCGGATATGACGCGCGCTCGTCTCGTGCGGACTTACCGCGGGAGATGATGTGACCAGCGCGCGCAACGGACAGGCTCTTATCCATGTCGATCTAAAGGTCGGTGAGAGTGTTGCCGTGGGCGATGCCCTCATTACCCTCTCGCAAAAATCGGGCCAACGCGCGCGCCTTGCGGTGCGCGCCAACCCCTCCATTGCCGTGAGCCGCCTGGCGGCGCGCGGCAGTCCCGGCGCGCAGGAGTGCGCTTCTTCGACCGAAGGATCCCCTCGTGGCCAATACCCTGTACGACAGCGCGCGCCAGCGCTACCTTGAAACGCCAGTTCAATTGGCTGACCGACACCGTCAAGGTGTTGCTCGTGACCACCAGCGCCTATACGGTGCAGACCTCGCTGCACCAGTACCTCTCGGACGTGCCCACCTCGGCGCGCGTAGCCGGGCCGGTGACGCTGACCAGCAAGACCACCACCGGCGGCGCGGCGGACGTGGCCGACTGCACCTTCACCAGCGTCAACGGTTCGAGCATCCAGGCCATCATCATCTACAGCGATACCGGCACCGAGGCCACCAGTCCGCTGATCGCCTACATCGACACAGCCACGGGCCTGCCCATTACTCCTAATGGAGGGGACATCATCGTCACCTGGGACAACGGAGTCAACAAGATTTTCCGGGTGTAGAGGTCATGAGCGATTCCGATCTGCCCTTTGTGCGCTCGCGCCGCGCCCCCGCGCGGCCCAAGTCCAACCCGGCAGCCGAGGAGGTCGCGCGCTTGCGCGTACAGCTGGCGGCCATGAAGGTTGAACGCGACTTCTGGGTCGAGCAGGCGCGCGCCTTGCAGAACCACCTGCAAACCGTCATGCACGGCCAGGCGGCGATCCTCGAACAGATGGCGCATTGCGCGGTGACTGCGCAAACAACCATCAAGCCGCCCGCGCAGTGTGTGGGGGTATCCGGTATCGCCTCGGAGCCGGCGCTCGATTACACGCGCGCGCCCGTTAATTGGGCCAAGCTGGCGCGCCTGCCGCCGTTTCAGATGTATGCCGCCGAGCAAATGCACTGCGCGGGCGCCGATGATTCGCTGGCGCACGCGCAAGCCTTCATAGCCGCGCGCGGCGTTACGACGCCACTGCTGGCGGCCTACTGCGCCTGGCACGCCGCCAAGGGCTGCTGGCCCGGCGAAACGCCGCTGGGAGAAGCGGCCGCATGACGTCATGAAAGTGAGGATGTTCCATGCCTAAGCGGCTGTTTGTTTTTCCATCCGGCGCGGCCGTTGGCCAAGCCTACGACCTGCGCCAGGGACTGCCGCCGCTGCTGCGCCCGGACATCGTGCCTGTCACGCCGCCGGGAGCGTCTCAGAACTATGGCTGCATCGCGGTCTCGCCCAATAACAGCTACGCCTATTTCACCACATCCAGCGGTACCGGCGGGCTATACACGGACCTGACGACGTTTGGCTCCTATACCGCGCCGCCCCTGACGATCTCGGGCACTATCTACTGCTGCGTGGCCAGCAATGACTTCTACGCCAACGGGAGTTCTTCGACATACTTGATGGTCTACGCCTACCCCAGTAATGCGCCGCAGGTCGTCAGTACAACCGGGCTGGGCAGCGTGGACGGCCTGGCGTTTTCTCCAGATGGGGCGTATCTCGTCGTGGTTCATCAAGGCTCCCCTTACCTGCGCATTTACAGCACGGCGGACTGGAGCTATGTCAACGCCGCGCCAGCCGGGACAAACCCAAACACCTACCAAACAGGTATAGGTTTTACCGCGGATGGCGCGGGGGTGCTGGTTTTTACCGAGGCTTCGCCTTACCTCAATGTCTTTAACCTGCAAACCGGCGCGCGCATCTACTCCGGCACGAACAGTGCTTATCAGATGAGCAGCACCTCATGCGTAGAGCCGTGCTCGGCGTCGACCCCGGACGGCAACACGCTGCTGATACGCACCAATACCGCTCCGTTCATCAGCAAGGTGGACCTGACCAGCGCCACTTACGCGGCTGTGGCGGTCCCCGCGCCCAGTCCCGCCATCGCGGCGGGCGGCGCCCTATGGGTAGACCCCGATCCCGACGAGGACGCGGTGTACGTCAGTCACGGCGCGGGCAGCACCAGCCCGCCCCGGTATATCACCAAGTTTTCCCTGTCGACCTGGGCGGTGGACGCGCTGGGCAGTGGCGCGCTGCACCAGAGCTTTAGCAACATAAGCGTCCTGATGGGCACTGTCTCGACGCCCTACCAGATTACCGGCACGGTGCGCGACAAGGACAACAACCCCTGCGCGCGGGTGGTGCGCGCCTATAGCCGCGCCACGGGTGATCTGATGGCGCAGAGCGCCTCGGACGCTGCCACGGGCAACTACACGATCAAGGTCTACGACGCCGGTCCCTATGACGTGCAGTTCATGGCGCAGGATGGCGAAAACCTCAACGACCTGTTCTTCTCACAGACCCAGCCCGAATCCGTGACGGGGAGCTGAACGCCGTGGCCGCCGTGCAAGCGTCCTGGCAAGGGACGGGCAGTTACGGCGGGCCGAACGGGCGGCTGGACGCCTCCTGGCGCGCCGGCGCGCCGCTGGCGGCCTTGCCGTTGGGCTTGGTTCCCGGCGCCGTTGCCGCCCCCGCGCTGCGCCAGACACTGACGGCCCGGCCGCCAGGCATTGCCGCGCCCGATGTCAGCGTCCCCTGGGCGCTGCTGCCGGAGCAGTACGCGCCAGCGCAGTATCAGCTCAGCGCGTCCTGGGCCAGCGCCGCGCCCCGCGCGCCTGCGCTGTCTCCGCTGAGTGCAGGCTGGGGCGCGGCGCTACTCTCGCCGGGCGGCGTTACGCCGCTAACGCCGGGCGCGCCCCGGCTCGATCAGGACTTCATCGCCGCGCCGCAAGGCTGGGACAGCCTGGACGCGGCAAGCCCCTTCTGCGTCCACATCGCGGGCCAGTACATCCCGGCGCAGTACGTTCTTGACGCTTCCTGGACGCTCGCCGCGTCCTATGCCGCCGCACTGTCCCCGCTGGGCGCGAGCTGGGGCGCAGCGTTGCTCTCGCCGAGCGGCGCGGCCGCCCCCGCGCCAGGCACGGCCCGGGTCTCCGCGCCCCGGCGCGTTACTGCGACAGGCTGGGACGCGACAGCCCCCGGCAGTAATGTCTACACACTGTTCTGGTGGCAGTACGCCCCGCCGCAGTGGCAGCTTGTCGCCTCCTGGGTGGGCGCCGGCGCCTGGAGCGCACCCCGGCCACCGGTGGACGCAACCTGGGCAGTAGCGCAGCCAGGCGTCTCCATCGCCCTGACCGGCTGGCAGGACGGCGCCGCGGGCACGCCCATGCTACCCGTCGTCCAGCTAGCGGGCGTGGACGCCTTGGCCGCCTCCACGGGTCATGCCCTGAACAACGGGGCCGCGCAGCGCAATCTTCAGGGTTTTGACGCTTTCTCCTGCGGCGCGGCGCTGCTCTATAACCTGACGCAGTACGTCCAGCCGAAGAACCTCTCGTTTGACGCCTATGGCGTGGCCGCACTGCTGGGCGGGCTGTGGCCGCTGGCGCCCACGGGGCTGTCCACGCTGGCGTTCGGCGCCATCCAGGCGCTCAACACCACCGCTGACCGCGCCATCAGTCCACCCGGCGCGGACAACGCCGCGCCCGGCAGCCCGCTCATATGGCCCGCCATAACTTACCCCCTGGGGTTGTGCGGTACGGCGATAGGTACGCCGGCGTTCCAGTTTCCCCCATATCCGGCGGGCTGGCCCTCGGACGGCTACGGCTATCCGGTTATTGAATACAAGACCAGGGTTGCCGCGCCGCCAGGCCTGGATGCCTGGGGAACGGGCTACCCCACGGCGCGCCAGCGCGCGCAGACGGTGTGGAATGTAGCGTTACCCGACGTTGCGGTATTCGGCGACATACAAGCGCAACTGCGCAACCTCTGGCTGACCGCGCAGGGCTGGGACGCGCAAACAGTCAACGTCTGGACGGCATTCTGGACCAACACGCTGTGGCTGTCCCCGCCGGGTCTGGAACCGTTGCTCTGCGGCGCTGCCGCCACGGGTAATGTCACGCCTTCGCTGGCGCCGCCGGGCCTGGACAGTGCATCGCCTGGTGATACCGCCCTAGGCGCGCGGGTGCGCAGTGTTGCACCGCCGGGCGCGCCGCAACCCTATCCTCAAGTCTCCGAGCCCTCGCTGTGGCACACGCCCAGCCTGGCGCCCGCGGGAATAGCTGAACCGGAACCAAACCCCGTCCAGGACATCCCAACCGTCTGGTTCAGCGCGCGCGAGATGCCGCAGACCGGCGGCGCGGACACACAGCGCTTTGGCAACACCGCTTCGGTGGGCTTTACCTGGCGAGAGCTTGATGCCAGCGGCGCGGGGATAGCCCCGGACGCCTGGGGCGCGCCAACCCTTGAGTTCACGGTACGCGGCGTGACGGTGATTGGCCCGGACAGCGCCGGCCTGGGCAGCCTCTGGGCCTCGTTCAGGCAGCGCGCGCTGGCGCCAGGGGGCATGGAACCGCCGCCCATGACTCTGCACCGCATTGATGACGCCACGCAGACCGTGGCGCCGTATGGGGTTGACGCGGCCGGGTATCTGTCCACCCTCATCATCGCGCCGCAGTATGTCATCCCGATAGGGCTGGACACGCTCTGGGGCATGGCCGGTGTCTGGCGCTTGACGCAGTATGCGGCGCCCGCGTCCCTCTACGACTACGACCCGGCGCAGGCGTGGGGCACAGCCCGGACGTGGAACCTGATACAGGTTATCGCGCAGGTCGAGGATCAGCAAAGCGGCCTGTGGCCCCCGCCGTGGACCGGCTGGACGGCCATCGCCAACCGTAACGCCAGCATCGGCGCGCTGGGTTACGCCCTGACTGGCTGGGGCTATACCCAGGCGGCCAATATCGCGCGCGCGGTGCAGCCCTGTGGTGTCGCGCCGCTGACTTTACCGGAGTACCAGCCCTGCGGCTCGGTGACGTACCGCATTCGCGCGCTGCCGCTGGACGGGCTGGATGGGCTGTACATGACAGGCTGGGCCGTGGCGTACAACAGCGCCGTGACGGCCGCGCCCGTAGACTGGGAGGACGCGCCCGGCGGCGCGACTTTCGGCAACGCCGACCTGGTCAACCTGACCCGCGACTATCGGCTGGCGGGTTGGGATTCATTCGCGCCGGGCGCGGCCTATGCGGACTACGCGATCCGCGCCATCACCCTCGATACGCTGCACAGCATCGAACCGCCGGTGCTGGTGCTGCCGGTGGTGGAGAACTGGACCCAGTATCTGGCGCCGGCGGGCATTTTCCAGACGCAGTGGCAGTCCAACATGGGCGTGCCGGATATGAGCGTCTTCTGGCAAGTGCTCTATCCGGGTTCGGCCATCAGCGACCTGTGGGGCGCGCCAGCGCTGCGCAACAAGACCCCGGAGCAATCCATCGCTGGCTTTGACGCTCCGGACTGGGGCAACGCCGCGATCCGCACCCAGTGGCGCGAGCTGCCCGTTGACAGCGGGGCCGACGCCCAACAGTTCGGCGCGGCGCTGCTGCACGAGCGCACGCAGACCATGCTGCCGGCGAGCTGGCAGTCCATGCTGGTCAGCGGCCAGCTGGGGGTTCGCCGCCCCGGCATGGCGGCGATACCCACGCAGACCATCGACCTCAATCGCTACGATACAGACCCCATCACGGGCATAGAGACATGGAACCCGGTGGGTTATGGCGCCGCCCCGCCCGCGCCGGGGTTTGGCATCCCCAGTCTGGTGGCGCGCAGTATCTGGGCAGACCCGGATGCGGACATGCAGCTCTTTGGCCGCCCTACTGTGCTGGCCAACACGATCCGCGTCGAGCCCGGCATCTATCTGGGCGATCAGACATACGGCGCCCCCACGGTGGCCGGCGGCCTGAGCGCGGCGCAGCCGCAAGGATGGGATCAAGAGGACAACAACGGCATCAACGATGGCAATGATGTCTCGGCGCAGCGGCCCTACACGGTCGGCGTGCCCAAGCTGTGGCCCCGCACGGTCTACGCGGTCATGGAAGCGCCCGATCAAGCCGTGCAGAACAGCCCCGCGCAAAACGGGCGCCCGCGCACTTACGTCGACGATGGCAGCGCTTATGGCACGCCATCGGTGTTTCAGGGCGGGACGCTGAATGTGGGCGTAGCCGGCTGGGACAACCTGAACTACAACGCCCAGGGCAATTACACGTCCGCGCTTGCGGTGTGGAACACGCGCAACTGGATCATCGCCGAGGGCATGAACCTGCTCGGTTTTGGCATCCACACGCTGCCCTTTGACCACACGGCGCTGATCGACTCCCTGCTCGACAGCGCGGCGCTGGGCGCGGCCACGGTTGCCCCGCCGCCCTATTGCGGGCCGCTCGCGCTGGTCATGTCTGGTCTGGACGCCTCGGCCTTTGGCGCGCCCGATGCCCAGATGCTGACGGGAAGTGAGATATTTCCAGGGGGTGAAGTGAGATATTTGGGGATATACGGGGACGTACCGTGACGGGATTGGGGTGCGATTGTGCAAAGGCTTTACCGTTATGGCAAAAACGGCCGGTGCAAAATTCTGGCCGTCTCCGGGGATGCCTAACCGGGTTTAGCCCTTTGGCCGGGGGGGTTTCAAATAGCGGCGCACGATGCCGAGGATGATGGCCTGATCGTCATCGGAGAAGCCCAGGAAGGGGCGCGCCGGGATGTCACCCCAGGGCATCGGGAACGTGCCCTTGCGGGTCTTGTAGGAACCCGTGCCAAACTCACCGCGCCTGGCCCCGTACTGCTGTGTGGCCGCGTATTCCATCGGACTGCCGATGCGCA
>JAIRQU010000090.1 GCA_031256305.1 Burkholderiaceae bacterium | reverse complement strand
TGCGCATCGGCAGTCCGATGGAATACGCGGCCACACAGCAGTACGGGGCCAGGCGCGGTGAGTTTGGCACGGGTTCCTACAAGACCCGCAAGGGCACGTTCCCGATGCCCTGGGGTGACTGAGTTGCTGCAAATCCGCGTGCTCGACCCGGCCTGCGGCTCCGGCAATTTCCTCTACGTCACGATGGAGCACATGAAGCGGCTCGAAGGCGAAGTGCTGCAAACCCTGGCCAGCTACGGCGAGCGGCAAGCCAGCCTGTTGCAGATCGACCCGCATCAGTTTTTGGGGCTGGAGGTCAACCCTCGCGCCGCGCATATCACCGAGATGGTGCTGTGGATCGGTTTTTTGCAATGGCACTACCGCACGCACGGCAACGTGAACCCGCCCGAGCCGGTCATCCGCAAATTCGACAACATCCAGAACCGGGACGCGCTCATTGCCTACCAGGGCTGGCATTACGCCAGCGATGAAAACGGCCAGCCCATCACCCGCTGGGACGAGCTGACTTACAAGGACGATCCGGCCACCGGGCGCAAGATTCCCGATGAAACCGCGCAAACCGTCGATGAGGTCTATGAAGGCGTGACCGAGGCCAAGTGGCCCCAGGCTGATTTCATCGTGGGCAATCCGCCGTTCGCTGGCGGCGCGCTCAAAAGAAAATTTTTTGGCAATGGCTATTTCGATGCCATCACCAAGACCTACGCGGCGCTGCCCGAATCCTGCGATTTCGTCATGTACTGGTGGCACAAGGCCGCCGCTCTGGTACAAGAGGGCCAGGCGCGGCGCTTTGGCTTCATCACCACCAACAGCATTGCGCAAGTTTTCAACCGGCGCGCGGTGGCCTCGCATCTGGAAGGCCAAAAGCCGCTGCACTTGGCATTCGCCATCCCCGACCACCCCTGGGTCGATGCCACCGACGGCGCGGCGGTGCGCATCGCCATGACGGTCGGGGCTAAGGGCGCGGGCGAAGGCGTGCTGGCCACCGTGGTTGACGAACACGAAACCGATGGGCGCGAAAGAGCCGTCAGCCTGACCGAAACCACCGGCGTCATCCATGCTGACTTGCGTCAAGGCGCGGACATCACGCGGGCCATTGCCCTTGAGGCCAATCAAGCCCTGAGCAGCCAGGGCATGAAGCTGCATGGAGAGGGTTTCATCGTCAAGCCAGCCGAGGCCGCCCATCTGGGTTTGGGGCGCATCGCGGGGCTGGAGCGACATATTCGACCGTACCGCAATGGCAGGGACATCGCCGACAAGCCGCGCGGCAGGTTGGTGATCGACCTGCATGGCCTGAGCGCCGATCAGGTGCGCAAGCTATACCCGGAGGTCTATCAGTGGGTCTATACACGGGTCAAGCCGCAGCGGGACGCGAACAACCGCGCTAGTTACCGCGACAACTGGTGGATATTTGGCGAACCGCGCAAGGACTTTCGCCCCGCCCTGGTCGGCTTGCCGCGCTACATCGCCACCGTGCGGGTCGCCAAACACCGCTTTTTCGCATTTCTGGACGCAGACATCATTCCTGAAAGCCGCCTCATGGCCCTTGCACTGGACGACGCCTATTATCTCGGCGTCTTGTCCAGCCGCATTCATGTGTGCTGGTCCTTGACGGCTGGGGCCTATCACGGCGTGGGACATGACCCCACCTACAACAACACCCTCTGCTTCGATCCCTTTCCCTTCCCCGACGCCACCCCAAAACAGCAGGCCCGCATCCGCGCTTTGGCCGAAAAGCTCGACGCGCACCGCAAAGCCCGGCTGGCCCTGCACCCCGACCTGACGATGACCGGCCTGTACAACGTGCTGGAGGCGCTGCGCGCCGGACGCGCGCTTACGGGCATAGAGAAAGTCATCCACGAAAACGGCCTTGTCTCGATTCTGCGTGAACTGCACGACGAACTGGACGCCGCCGTGGCCGACGCCTACGGCTGGCCCGCTGATTTGCCTGACGAAGAAATCCTTTCCCGCCTTGTTGCCCTGAACGCGGCCCGCGCGCAAGAAGAACAGCAGGGCAACATCCGCTGGCTGCGCCCGGACTACCAGACCACGCCCAGAGCCGGGCGCCCGCAGGAACAAACGACGCTGGAACTGGCCGAACCCGCCGCGGCAACCGGCCAAGGCAAGGGCCGCAAAACCGCCAAGGCCAAACCCGCCCCCAAACAGGCTTGGCCCGCCGGTCCGCTGGCGCAAACCCAAGCCGTGCGCGCCGCGCTGGACACCTTGCGCAGTACCGGCGCGGCGCTTACCCCCGAAGCCCTAGCCCAATGCTTTTCCCGCGCGCCCCGTGCCCGCGTGCAAGAAATTTTGCAAGCCCTGGGAACGCTGGGCATGGCGTAATTGCCCAGCCCATTGCCCCCACCCCCTCTTCCGCCAGGGGAAAAGGCTGGGAAAGCCCCTGCCCACGAGGGAGTGGGAAAAAAATTACCCCGCGCGCCTACAGCGCCAGCGCCTCCCGCAGCGCTCCGATTTGGCGGCGCGAAACCAGCAGCGGCTGCTCGACGCCGGTCAGACGCACGGCCCAGCCTTCGCCCTCGGCATCGTCATGACGCACCAGTTCACGAATGGCCTGGCGCGCCACCAGGGCGTTGCGGTGGATGCGGATGAAACGCCCAGCATATTTTTCTTCGAGCTGGTTCAAGCTGCCGTCCAGCAGGTATTGGCGCTGCGCGGTGCCGACGGTGATGTATTTGAGTTCGGCCTTGAGGTACAGCACTTCGGTTAGCGGCACGCGCACGACACGGCCGCGTTCGCTGATGACCAGGTATTCCTCGACGCGATTCGGCGCTCCCGAAACGCGCCGGCTTTGGATAATGCGCTGCACTTTTTGTAGCGCTGCTTGCAGGCGTTCCAGCCGGACAGGTTTGGTCAGGTAGTCCGCTGCTTCCAGCTCGAACGCTTGTACGGCATGCTCGGCGTGCGCGGTGACGAACACCACCAGCGGCGCACGCGGCAATTCGCGCAACGCCCGCGCCAGCCGCATCCCGTCCGCGCCAGGCATGTGGATATCCAGCAGCGCCACGTCCACGGGGGCGCGCTGCGCCAATGTCACGGCTTGCACGGCGCTGCCAGCCTCGCCCGCCGTTGCCGCGCGCGGCGCGCGGCATTCACCCAACAAGGCGCGCAAGCGCGCGCGCGCCAGCGGCTCGTCGTCCACGATCAGGACTTGCAGCGTGTCATCCATGACTTGAACCTCCCCAGCGGTCGGGCAGCGGCACTTCGATGCGAGCCTGGAACGTATCGTCCGTGCGCGAGCAGCGGAATTGGCCGTGCAAATCATGCAGCAGACTCAGGCGTTCGCGCACGTTGCGCAGCGCGATGCCGTGTCCGCCTTCGCCCTGTCCGGCCGGCACGGTGTTGGTGACGGTAATGACCGCCATCTGGCCGTGTACGCGGGTGCTGATGCGCAGTTGCGCGCCTTCCGGGCTGGGTTCCACGCCGTGCTTGACGGCGTTTTCCACCAGCGGTTGCAGAATCAGCGGCGGCAGGCTGGCCGGGTTGGCGCGCTGGTCCAGCGACCAGGCCACATGCAGGCGCTCGCCAAAGCGCAC
>JAIRQU010000052.1 GCA_031256305.1 Burkholderiaceae bacterium | reverse complement strand
GGACGAAGAAGCACAAAACACACTCAATGCCGAGTTCGACAAGATCGCCGAATCGCTGGCCGCCACCACGCTGGGCACGGATGCCTACACGCGCGCCAATGAGACCGCGCTGCAAGCCTTGACGCGCCTGTCGTCGGGGCTGGTGACGGTCAACACCGCCTTTGACACGCTGGGCCTGTCGCTGATGCAGTCCTCGCTGGCCGGGGGCGACCTGGCCAGCCGCTTGATTGATTCGTTTGGCAGTTCCGACGACTTCAACAACGCGGTCAACGACTACTGGCAGAACTTCTACGGCGAGGCCGAGCGCACCGCCACCATCACGCGCCAGCTCACGGGGCAGATGGCGGCGCTGGGCCTGGAGATGCCGGCCACGCGCGAGGGCTTCCGCGCATTGGTCGAGGCGCAAGACCTCACGACGGAATCGGGCGTTGCTACGCTCGCCGCGCTCATAAAGCTCGAATCGGCCTTTGCGCAAGTCACGCCATCGGCCGACGATCTGGCGCAAGCCGCGCTGGACGCGGCCGGCGCGCTGGATGAAGCCATGAACAGCCTGCGCGGATCGGTGGGGCTGACGCAAGACAGCATTGCCGGGCTGTTCAAGAGCGTGCTGCAAGATGCCAAGAGCGCGCAGGAAGCGCGCGCGCTAGGCGAACAGAAGGCCGGCGAGTTGTTCGTGTCCGCCGTTACCGACGCCATGCTGGGCAGTGTCACCAGCGCCGTCATGAGCGCTCTGGTCGATCCTCTGGTGGTGCAGATTACAGCGGGCGCGGCGCAAGCGGCGGCCATCGACGTGGCCAGCGCTGCGCAGTCCGCCTCCATAGACGTGGCGGGCGCGGCGGCCTCGGCCGAAACACTGGTTGCGGGCGGCGCGGCCTCCGCCACCGCGGTAGCCGCCGGCGGCGGCGTGGCGGCGGGCAGCCTGGCAGAGGGCGGCGCCGTGGCCGCCAACAACCTGGCCGCCGGTAGCGGCGCGGCGGCGCAGGGCCTGGCGGCGGTAGTCAACCAGGTGGTGTCCACCATCAATTCCATTTCGGCGGTCATGGGCACCGATGAATTTCGCGTGGCCTTCCAGGGCTTTACCAGCGGCATCGGCGCCATCAGCGGCGCGCTGTATAGCGGCGTCGGGCAGATCAACCGGGCTGTGGGCTATGTTCCCCCGGCACAAGCCACGGCGATCAGCGGCAACAGCAAGAGCGCGGCGGACGCGGCAACGAACAGGTGGCAGGATGCCTATGACATTCTCACCGCCGCCGCCGATGTGCAGCGGCAGGTGGCACAGGAACAACTCAACAATGCGCAAGCCGTGCTGGATATGGCGCGCAAGGCTGCGGGCGACCTGCGCGGCCTCTCCGATGCGTCCGTGCAGCAATCGGCGGTCGGCGCGAATCAGTTCATCATCGATGCGCTGGCGACCCTGCGCGACAGCGGCTATCTGCCCGACCCACGGCAATTGAGCGATGCCATAGACGCCGCACGCGCGGGCCTAAACGCTACCGGCTACGCCAGCGCCCTTGACCAGCAGCGCCAGTCGCTGGTGTTGGCGGGAAAACTCTCGCAAATTGCCGACTTGTCTGAACCGCAGGTTGACGCCGCACAGCAGCAACTGGACTATCTTGACGACATCGCCAAGACGGCCAAAGGGCAGCTCGACGCGCTGCAAGGCAGCGCCAAGGCCACGATGACATTGGCCCAGGCCATCGCCAACTGGACCGGGGCCACGGGTAAGAACCTGCCCGTACCCGCCTTTGCCACACGCGGGCGGCATGACGGCGGCGCGTTTATCGCCGGGGAATACGGGCGGGAACTGGTTGTCACCGGCCCAGCGCGCATCTGGAATGCAACGCAAACGCAGGCCATGCTCGGCGGCGGCTGGGCCGAGGTCGCCGCCCTGTTGAGCACACTGATTACAGATCACCGGGCGCAGGCGCGGGCGCTGGCCGACGACCGGCGGTTCCTGCGGCAGTTGCTCGGCCGCTGGGAACATGACGGCCTGCCCGAGCAGCGGGAAATGCCGGAGGTGCTGGCATGAGCGCCCCGCTGCGCGTCATCAGGCCGCTGGCGGTCACGCCGGCCATGCTGCTGGACACGAACGTGCCTCTTGACGACTGCCCGGCGTGGGACGGCAATGCCGTCTACGCCACCGGCGCGCAAGTGCTGGAGACCAGCCCGGCGCGCCCGGTCACCACGATCTACGAATCGGTGCAGGACGGCAATGTTGGGCGGCAGCCCTCGCAAAACCCCGACTGGTGGCTGGAAGTCGGGCCTGCCAACCGCTGGCTAGCCCTGGATAACTCATACAGCACGCAAACCGCGCAGGCCGGACTGATTCGCTACGTCATCAAGCCCGGTCAGTCCGTGGGCGCCATCGCCGCATTGAACCTGACCAACCACGGCGCGTTTGGGGTGACCATGACCAACGACGACGGACGCATCGTTTACGAGCGCTTCACGCACCCCGAAGCGTTGCAGGCCCCCGCCGATTGGTACTGCTGGTTTTTCGGCGCCCGCACGGTGCCGGATATGCGCCTGCTCGAAGACCTGCCGCCGTATCCGAATGCCACCATCACCGTGGAGATACACGGCGGCGACACCCTGGCCGTGGGCGTGCTGCTGCTGGGGCAAGAAGTGCGCCTGGGCGTGGGCGTGCAATGGGGCGCGCGCGTGGAGCTGGTGGATTACTCAATCAAACAGACCGACGAGTACGGCGACACCAAACTGTTGCAGCGCGCATGGGCCACGCGGGCGAGCTTTAACGTGCTGCTCAGCCGCGGTGAGTTCGATGCCATGCTGGCCTTTGGCCGTGATGTGCGCGCCCTGCCGTGCCTGTGGATCGTCAGCGACATGTACGACTCAACCGTGATTTATGGATTCTGGAAGGGCATCACGCAAACGATCAGTTACCCGAACCGGACGGATTGTTCCCTCGACATCGAAGGATTGACTTGACATGACCATCACACAACTGCCTGAGCCACCACAGCCCACGGATTCACCGTCTGCGTTCAACGAAAAGGCGTTTGGCTTGCTGGGCGCGTTGCCGCGCTTTGTGGACGAGACCAATGCGCTGTGCATCGACGCGCAAAACGCGGCCAACGTGTCCATCATCCACTCGCAAGAGGCCGCCGGGCAGGTTGGCGCGGCCGCCGCGCAAGTGCAGCTTGCAGCCCAGCAGGTTGCCGAGGCCGCCGCGCACAAGGATGCCGCCGGGCAGTTCAGCGCCTGGTCGCATGACGCGCAGCAGGCCGCCGAGGCCGCGCGCGACGCGGCGCGCCTGGCCCTTAACGCGCAGCCCTGGCAGCCCTGGGCGCAGTACAACCCCGACCAACT
>JAIRQU010000037.1 GCA_031256305.1 Burkholderiaceae bacterium | reverse complement strand
CCGAATACGCCATAGAGCAAGCCCGCGCCGACGGCGGCGGCAACAGGCACGCCAAACGGCGCCAGGGCGGCGGCGGCGGCGGCTTCGCGCGTGCCCCAGCCGCCCACGCTGACCGGCAGCGTGGCCATCAGGAAGATCGGGGCGATGGCAAACGCCCAGGCCGCCAGCGGCAGATGCACATTCAGCGCCAGGCCGCCTAGGGCCAGCGCCAGCGCCGAGAACACTTGCACCAGTGTCGAGGCCAGCATCTGTACGGTCAATTGCACGCCAAAGTCGGGCTGCCGCGCGGCTTGCGCCAATGGCCCCAGCCAGCGCGGCGGAGCCGTTTCCGCGCCGCGCCGCAGCAGCGCCAGCAGGCCCCAGGGCAGCAGCAGCCAGATGACGGTAACGGCCAGGCACAGTACCGCGAACGCGCCGGGCGGCAGCGGCCAGAGCCGCCCTAGCGCTGGCGTCAAAACAGGCGCGCAGGCCGCCCCGCCCAGGCCGCTGATGGCGCACAGCATCCACAGGCCGCTGACGCGATCGAGCGCCACCGACCAGCTCGCGGCCAGGGCGTTGCCGCCCGCGCGCCCAAGCATGACGGCGCGGTACACGTCGCCGCCCACCACCGCGCCGGGCAACAGGACGTTCAGGCCCACGGCCTGAAAATACCAGCGGCCTGCGTCGGCAAAACCAAGGCGCACGGGCGCGCCCAGCCAGATGGCCAGCGCGCGCCAGCGCCAGGCCGATATGACGTTGGAGACGATGGCGGCCAGCAGCCCGGCCAGCACCCAGCCGCCGTGCGCGTGGCGCAACTGGCCGATGAGCCGGGCCGGGTGTGCCAGCCAGATGACGCCAGCCAGCAGCGCCAGGCCGATCAGGCCGCGCAGCAGGGTTTTAAGCGGGCGCTTCATGGCGCGCGCTGGCGTTGGCGGCGGGCGCGGCTTGCGGCGCGGCGTATTCGTCCGCGTAGAACTGCGGCGCGCCGCCCGCTTCGTAGTAGGTGCGCGTGAGGATTTCGCCGAGCAGGCCCGCGACGATGAGCTGCGCGCCCATCAGCACCAGCATCACGCCGATGAGCAGCAGCGGGCGTCCGCCGATGGACTGTCCGAGCAGTTTGCACGCCAGCAAATACAGCAGCGCCAGCGCGCCCGGCGCGGCCAGCCACAGCCCCAGGCCACCAAAGGCGTGCAGCGGGCGCTGGCGGTAGCGCATGAAAAAGACGATCAAAATCAGGTCGAGGATGACGCGGAAGGTGCGGTCGATGCCGTATTTGGACACGCCGCGCGCGCGCGCGTGGTGGCGCACCGGCACTTCGACGATGCGCGCGCCGGCCTCGCGCGCCAGCGACGGAATGAAGCGGTGCAGCTCGCCGTAGAGCCGGATGCGGTCGATGATGGGCCGCCGGTACGCCTTGAGCGCGCAGCCGTAGTCGTGCAGATGCACGCCGGTGGCGCGCGAGATCAGCCGGTTGGCAATGCGCGAGGGCAGCTTGCGCGAAAGTTCGGCGTCCTGCCGGTCCTTGCGCCAGCCCGAAACCATGTCCACGCGCGGATCGGTTTCCAGCCGGTTGAGCAGCAGCGGAATGTCGTCTGGTTCGTTTTGCAGGTCGGCATCAAGCGTGACCACGTAGCGCCCGCGCACGCGGTCAAACCCCGCTTGCAGCGCGCTGGACTGGCCGTAGTTGCGCGCCATGAACACCGGGCGCAGCCACGGCGCGTAGCGCGGATCGGCGGCCAGCGCGCGCAGCCGGTCGGCGCTGGCGTCGGTGGAACCGTCATCGACGGCCAGCAATTCAAAGGAAAGCGGCTGCGCGGCCAGCGCCTGACCAATGCGCGCGACCAGATCGGCAAGATTTTCTTCCTCGTTGTAGATCGGCACGACGATGGAAACGTCGGGAACGGGCGCGTGGGAGGCGGTAAGCGTAGTGGGCATCGGCAGGATAATCAATTGTAAATTGTGCTCAAGCGAGGATGCCTCGCCCGCGCGGGCAAGGTCCGCAACGTTTCATTGATGCTTTTTTCTTCCTCACCGCTACGCGCCCGGCCGTCCGATCAGCCCGGAGGCTTGGAGGCACTCTACGCCAACCCCTTGCCCTGGCTGATTGCGCTGGCCGCCGTGCATATCACGATCCGGGTGACGATCTCGCCCGCGCTCAAGTGGGACGAGGCCCAGCAAATCCTGTGGACGCAGCAATTGCAATGGGGCTATGGCGCGCAGCCGCCGCTGTACACCTGGGTGCAGTGGTGCGTCAACCAATTGCTCGGCCCGTGCGTGCTGGCGCTGTCGCTGGTCAAGCATACGTTCATTGCCCTGACCTGCGTGCTGATGTGGCTGGCCGCGCGCGAGCTGATGGGGCGGCGCGCCGCCTGGTGGTCGGCGGCCAGCTTGTGGCTGCTGCTGCCCTTTGGCTGGTTTTCGGTGCGCGACCAGACGCACACTGTCCTGGTCACGGCGATGACGTGCGGCGCGTGGTGGCTGCTCTTGCGCATCGTGCGGCGCGCGGGCAGCGGCTGTCAGCGTGAGTTCGCCGCGCTGGGCCTGATGTGCGGCTGCGGCATGTTGTCCAAATACAGTTTTGCCCTGGCGGCCGCGGCGCTTATCGCGGCGTTTTTGTCGGTGCGCGGGCCGCGCCGGGCGTTGCTGGGGCGCGGCTGGTGGTGGACGCCGCTGATCGGTCTGATCGTCGTCGCGCCGCATGGCTGGTGGCTGCTGTCGCACTGGCACGACGCCACCGCGGGCACCATCCGGGAAATGACGATTGCCCCGCGCCATAACTGGGGCGCGGGGCTGGTCAGCCTGATCGCGGCGGTACTGGGCATGCTGGCGCCGTGGGCGCTGCTGACGCTGGCGGCCTTTGGCCCGGCTTGGTGGCGGCGGCCCGATCCCGCGCCTGAAATCCCCGGTTGGCCCGCGTCCTGGCTGCGGCGGGTTTTTGGGCGTTATTTGGCGTTGATCGCATTGGCGCTGCTGTTCATGGTGTTTGCGGCGGACGTGACGGTTTTCAAGGGCCGCTGGGTGCTGCCGCTGCTGGTTCCCGTGCCGCTGATGGCTTTCGCGCTGCGGCCCGAACTGGACGCCGACAGGCGCGGCAAGCGCTTTACCGCTGTGGCGCTGGCGTTGATCCTGGTCATCGTGATTGCCGCGGGCACGCGGCCCTGGCTTGCCGCCATCGATGGCGGCGTCGATGAACTCAACCACCCGGCGGTGCAACTGGCGCAAGCCTTGCGCGAGGCGGGCTATAACGGGCGCGGACGCATCATCGCCGCCGATCACATGCTGGCGGGCATGTTGCGCACGCGCTTTCCCGGCGCGCCCGCCGCGGCTTGCTATCCCGATGATGGCGGCGTGGCCGATTGCGTGGCCAGCAACGTGCAGGTAGCCGGGCGCGCGGGGCAGGGCTGGCTCATCATCTCGCGCGCCGACCGGATCGAGCCGGACTGGTGGAACCTGGCGCTCTCGCATATTCCGGGCAGCGATAGCTTGCCGCGCGGCAACCTGCGCATTCCTTTCCGCATGGTGCGGCGCGATCACCCGCTGGCCAGTTACGACTTCGTGTGGCATCCCCCCCAGCCGCCAGCGCAGCCATGACCGTTTTTCAAGGCGAGACCCTCCTCGTGACCGGCGCGGCCGGGTTCATCGGCATGCACTGCGCGCAGCGGCTGCTGGCGCAAGGCGCGCGCGTGGTCGGCATTGACAACCTCAACGCCTATTACGACGTGGCGCTCAAAAAAGCGCGGCTGGCGCAGCTGACGCCGCATCCGGCGTTTTCATTCGAGGCCATCGACATCGCCGACCGCGCGGCGGTGGCGGCGCTGTTCGCGCGCGTGCAGCCGGCGCGCGTGCTCAATCTGGCGGCGCAGGCCGGGGTGCGTTATTCCATCGAGCAGCCGGGCGACTACACCGACAGCAACCTGCTGGGCTTTGCCAACATTTTGCAAGGCTGCCGCGCCGCGCGCGTGGCCCATCTGGTGTACGCCAGCAGTTCCAGCGTCTA
>JAIRQU010000035.1 GCA_031256305.1 Burkholderiaceae bacterium | reverse complement strand
AGGCCCGCCGCGGACGGCAGGTGCATGGTGAAGCCCGATTCGATCCATTGCAGAAACAGCGTGAACACCTGCGCGTTGGAGCGCCCCGAAACCGAGAACACCAGAAAGAACGCCGCGATGATGCCAATCAGCGACTGCCAGAAATACTTCTCGCGCGAGCGCATCCCCTCAGGGTCCTTGCGCACCACCTTGCGCCAGTCGTCAACCCAGCCGATTGCGCCAAAGCCGAAAGTCACCAGCAGCACCACCCACACAAAGCGGTTGCTCCAGTCGAACCACAGCAGCGTGGCCACGGCAATGGCAATCAGGATCAGCACGCCGCCCATGGTGGGCGTGCCCGATTTGGACAGGTGCGTCTCCATCGCGTAGCCGCGCACCGGCTGACCGATCTTGAGCTGCGTCAAGCGCCGGATCACCCACGGCCCGGCGGCAATGCCGATCACCAGCGCGGTCATCGCCGCCATCAGCGCGCGAAAGGTGATGTACTGGAACACCCGGAAAAATCCCAGTCCGGGTGACAGGGTTTGCAACCAGGCCGCGAGTTCAGGCAACATCGGCGGCCTCCTGCATGGCGGGCGCGCATGCCACGATCAGCGCTGCGGCGGCGCGCTCCATGCACATGAAGCGCGAGCCTTTCACGGCCACGCTGACCGCCCCCGGCAGCGCTGCGCGCGCCGCGCCGATCAAATCTTCCATCGTCTCGCAATGGCGGCCCGCGCCGCCTGCCTCGCCAAATGCGCGGCAGGCCTGCGCGGCCTGTTCCCCGAAAGTCAGCAGCGTTTCGATGCCGCGTTCGCGCGCATGGCGGCCCACTTCGGCATGGAACGCCGGGCCCTGATCGCCCACCTCGCCCATGTCGCCCAGGATCAGCAGGCGCGGGCCGGGCAGTTCGGCCAGCAGGTCGATCAGCGCGCGCACCGAATCCGGGTTGGCGTTGTAGCTGTCATCGATCAGCATCAGCGCGCGGCCTTGATAACGCAAGGGCACGATGCGCGAGCGCCCGGCCACCGGACGGAACGCCGACAGCCCTTGCGCGATGGCTTCCAGCGGCGCGCCCGCCGCGCGCGCGCAAGCGGCGGCGGCCAGCGCGTTGTGCAGGTTGTGGCGGCCCGGCGCGTGCAAATCGAACGCCGCCACGCGATCCACCACCTGCGCCTGCACGCGCCAGTGCGCGCCCGCCGGGCCGCCCACCCAGTCGGCGCCGCGCACGAACACCTGCGCGCCCGGCGCTGCCGTGCCGAAGCCGATGCGCCAGCGCGCCCCGGCCAGTTCGTCCCATACCGGCGTGTAAACGTCGTGTGCGGGATAGACCGCGATGCCGGTGGCGGGCAGGGCGCTGATAACCGCGCCGTTTTCACGCGCCACGGCCTCGACCGTGCCCATGAATTCCTGATGCTCGCGCTGCGCGTTGTTGACCAGCGCCACCGTGGGCTGCGCCATGGCCGCCAGGCGCGCGATTTCGCCGGGATGGTTCATGCCCAGTTCCACCACCGCGGCGCGGTGCGCGGCGCGCAACCCCAGCACGGTCAACGGCACGCCAATATCGTTGTTGAAGTTGCCCTCGGTGGCGTGCGCCGCCGCGCCCAACCAGGCGCGCAGGATGGCCGCCGTCATTTGCGTAACGGTGGTCTTGCCGTTGCTGCCGGTGACGGCGATCACGGGCAGTTCGAAGCGCCGCCGCCAGAACGCCGCCAACTCGCCCAGCGCGCGCCGCGCATCGGGCGCGGTAATGCCCGGCAGGCCGCTGGCTTGCAGCGCCGCGCGGTCACTGGCATTAATCAGCGCGCCCACGGCCCCGGCGTGCGCGGCTTGCGGCAGAAATGCCGTGCCGTCGAATTGCTCGCCGCGCAGCGCCACGAACAAATCCCCCGCTTGCAGCGTGCGCGTATCGGTGTGTACGCGCGCGATGCGCACGCCGCCCGCGCCCAGCGCCTGCGCGCCCGCGATGCCGCGCGCGGCCTGTTCCAGCGTGAGATTCATGGCGCTCATGCCCGCGCCTCCCGTAACGCCATACGCCGTTGCAGCGCCGCCCGCGCTTGTTGCTGATCGGAGAAATGCCGGCGCTGCCCGCGGACCTCCTGATAGTCCTCGTGCCCCTTGCCCGCGATCAGGATCACGTCGGCAGCCTGCGCGCCATCAACCGCCAGCGCGATGGCGCGGGCGCGGTCCGCTTCAACGGCGACCACACGCGCGCGCGCGGTGATGCCGCTCAGAATGGCGTCGATGATGGCTTGCGGCGCTTCATCGCGCGGGTTGTCGCTGGTGACCACCAGCGCATCGGCACACGCTTGCGCCGCCGCGCCCATCCGCGGACGTTTGCCCGCGTCGCGGTTGCCGCCGCAGCCGAACACGCACCACAGCGCCCCGCCGCGCGCGCGCGCCAGCGGGCGCAGCGCCGTCAGGGCCTTTTCCAGCGCGTCGGGCGTGTGCGCGTAATCAACGATAACGGCGGGCGCGCCGGCGCCGTCAGCCGTGACCTGTTCCATGCGGCCGGGCACCGGCGGCAAGTCGGCCAGCCGCGCCGCCATGTCCGCCAGCGGCAGCCCCAGGGCGCGCAGGCAACCGGCCACGACCAGCAGATTGCTGACGTTGTAATCGCCCGCCACCGGCGCGGCGATGGCGACCCGTGTCTGACCTTCAGCCAGCGTGAAATGCGCGCCCG
>JAIRQU010000137.1 GCA_031256305.1 Burkholderiaceae bacterium | reverse complement strand
CCATGAATTCGATGAAGCGCAGGGTCATGCCGGTGCCGCGAAAATGGCGCGCCAGCGGCAGGATCTGAGGGTCGTTGACGCCGCGCTGCACCACCATGTTGATCTTGATGGGGGCCAGGCCTGCGGCTTGCGCTGCGGCTATGCCCTCCAGCACGTTGGCCACCGCAAAGCCGGCATCGCTGATGCGCCGGAATACGGCGTCGTCGAGCGCGTCCAGGCTGACGGTGACGCGCCGCAGGCCCGCGTCCCTGAGCGCGCGCGCCTTGCGCGCCAGCAGCGCGCCGTTGGTGGTCAGCGTCAAATCCAGCGGCGCGCCATCGGGTGTACGCAGCGCGGCCAGTTGCGCGATGAGCGCTTCGATGTCCTTGCGCAGCAGCGGCTCGCCGCCAGTCAGGCGGATCTTGCGCACGCCCAGTTGCACGAATAACCGCGCCAGGCGGGTGATTTCCTCAAAGCGCAGCAGGTCGGCGCGCGGCAGATAGCGGTAGTGCGCGTCAAACGCCTCGCGCGGCATACAGTAACGGCAGCGAAAGTTGCAGCGGTCGGTGACGCTAATGCGCAAGTCCGTCAGCGGCCGCGCGCGCGCGTCGATCAACGGCGGCACTACCGCGCTGCGCGGCGCGCGGCCCGGCGCCAGCGACGCGGGCAACGCGCCGGAATGGGCGGCACGCAGGATGGGAATGACGCGCTCGGTCATGATAGGCCGCGATTATGAAAGCCGCCCGCGCGCAAAAGCCATATTTTGTCCGCGCCGCGAACAAGGTTGGTGCGCGAGGGGGGACTTGAACCCCCACGCCATTGCTGGCGTCAGGACCTAAACCTGGTGCGTCTACCAATTCCGCCACCCGCGCCTGGCGGCTGCCTGATTTTGAATGCGCAGCCGCAGGCTCAATTTTATCGAGCGGCGGACGGCCACGGCCGCGCAAAGACCGGCCCCAAGCGGCAAGGATGCCGATACCGTGCCAACATGGGTACGCGGTTGGCTAGAATGTATTCTTACTGCCACGGGCGGGCGTCGTTCAATGGCAGGACCTGAGCTTCCCAAGCTCAAGACGTGGGTTCGATTCCCATCGCCCGCTCCAGCCGTTTTTTGCAGGGGCTTTTGTAGTTGTTTTCCAGCGCCGCACGCAAGGCCCGCTGTTTCCAGTCTTCTCCCATTTCCATCGCCAATGGCTCCGGCCATGCTGGGAGTGCACTTGCTTCTGGTTTTGGCGTCTGTAAACGTCTGCCTGCCTATGCTTAACTGACGGGACCATTGCGCCGCTGTTTTGTCCACTTCTTGCTTAGGCGGGCTTGAAGCCGTCTTCCCGTATCAGTTCCCAGCGGTATCCTGGCGGTGCGGCTGGTTCCGCTCGTTCCGCTTGCCGGATCGACTGATTATATGCACATCGTGCATATAATGATGCCATGATCTACGAAAGGGATGAAGTCAAGCGTGCCGCGAACAAAGCCAAGCATGGCGTGGACTTTCCCGACGCTGTGGGTGCCATTCAAGACCCCTTGGGTCTTACCCTGGAAGATCAGGATGTTTTTGATGAAGCCCGCTTTGTTACCTTGGGTTATGGCTTCTGCGGGCGTATCTTGTACGTGGTTTGGACAGAACGCGGCGTCGATACGATCCGCATCATCTCTGCGCGAAAGGCCAGTCCTGGCGAAGCGCGTCACTATCAGGAATAAACAGTTATGAAGGTCGATGACATGCCAGAATTGGATTTCAGCAAAGCTAGGCGTAACCGCGACATCCCTGCTTTGGCGCGTATTCTCAAGGAAAATGAAGGCAAGGAGCGCATCACCATCAGGATTGATGCCGACATCCTGGCGTGGTTTCGTGAGCAGGTCAAAGGCGGCGGTAATTACCAGACACTCATCAATGACGCGCTGCGCGCGCACGTTACCGATGCCGATGGCCGACTGGAGCGCATATTACGCAAGGTCGTGCGCGACGAGCTGCGCGCTGCGGTGCACTGACCGGTTTGTCCTGTCCGGTGTTGGCGGGCGTGACAACAACAGCCTGCCGTTACGGCGTGGGCGGCGACCCAGGATCGGCTAAAGGTTCTTCGGCAGTATCTTTGCTGCTATATGTTGTATAGTTTGTCACATGGAAGACGTGGGTTCGATTCCCATCGCCCGCGCCAAACATCATTTCTTTTCCAAGGTGCCTGATGCGTCATGTCCATCGTAATCCTCGACGACTATCAGGACGCGGTGCGCAAGCTCGACTGCGCCGCCAAGCTGGCCGATTATCCTGTCAAGGTCTATACCAACACGGTCAAGGGACTGGGGCAGTTGGCGATGCGGCTGCGCGATGCCGAAGCGCTGGTGCTGATCCGCGAGCGCACCGCCATAACGCGCGCCCTGCTTGAAAAGCTGCCGCAACTGCAATTGATTGCCCAAACCGGGCGCGTAGGCGGGCACATCGATCTGACGGCGTGCACCGACTGCGGCGTGGCGGTGGCCGAAGGCGGCGGTTCGCCCGTGGCACCCGCCGAACTGACTTGGGCGCTGGTGATGACGGCGGCGCGCCGGCTGCCGCAATACATCGGCAATCTGCTGCATGGCGCGTGGCAGCAGCCGGGCCTCAAAGCCTCTTCGATGCCGCCCAACTTTGGCTTGGGCATGGCGCTGCGCGGGCGCGTGCTGGGCATCTGGGGCTACGGCAAAATCGGGCGGATCGTCGCCAACTATGGCCGCGCCTTCGGTATGCAGGTGCTGGTATGGGGGTCCGAGGCTTCGCGCACCAGCGCGCTGGCTAATGGCCATTTCGCCGCGCCGGACAAGGACACGTTCTTCGCCGCCAGCGACGTGCTGTCGCTGCATCTGCGGCTGGCCGAAAGCACGCGCCACGCGGTGCGGCTGGCCGACCTCTCGCGCATGAAGCCCACGGCGATTCTGGTCAATACCTCGCGCGCCGAACTGATCGAGCCGGACGCGCTGGTCAGCGCGCTCGCGCGCGGACGGCCCGGCATGGCGGCCATAGATGTGTTCGAGTCCGAGCCGATTTTGCAGGGCCATACGCTGCTGCGGCTGGAAAACTGCATCTGCACGCCGCACATCGGTTACGTCGAGCGCGACAGCTACGAGCTGTATTTCGGCGCGGCCTTCGACAACATCCTCAAT
>JAIRQU010000042.1 GCA_031256305.1 Burkholderiaceae bacterium | reverse complement strand
GCGACAAAGTCATGCACGAACTTCTCTTGGGCGTCCGCTGCGGCATAGACCTCGGCTAGCGCGCGCAGCACCGAGTTGGAGCCAAACACCAGATCGACGCGCGTGCCCGTCCACTTGAGCTTGCCGCTCTTGCGGTCGCGCCCTTCGTAGAGGTCTTGCGTGGCCGTGGCGGGCTTCCACTGTGTGCCCATGTCCAGCAGGTTGATGAAGAAGTCGGTAGTCAGCGCGCCGGGCCGGCCCGTGAACACGCCGTGCCGACTGCCGCCAAAATTGGCGCCCAACACGCGCAGGCCGCCAATCAGCACGGTCATCTCCGGCGCGGTCAAGGTCAAAAGCTGTGCTTTGTCCACCAGCAGGTGCTCGGCCCCGATGCCGGGGTTGCCCTTGAGGTAATTGCGAAATCCGTCGGCTAGCGGCTCCAGGCATTTGAACGATGCGGCGTCGGTCTGCTCCGGGCGGGCGTCGCCGCGCCCTGGCGCAAACGGCACGGTGACCGTCACACCGGCGTCACGGGCGGCTTTTTCGATGGCGGCATTACCGGCCAGTACGATCAGGTCGGCCAGAGAAACCTGCTTGCCGCTGGTGGCGCTGCGGTTGAAATCGGTCTGGATGCCTTCCAGCGCCTTGAGGACTTTGGCCAGTTGCGCGGGCTGGTTGACTTCCCAGTCCTTTTGCGGGGCCAGGCGGATGCGCGCGCCGTTGGCACCGCCGCGCTTGTCGCCGCCGCGAAAAGTCGAGGCCGACGACCACGCGGTATAGACCAGTTTCGCCACCGGCAGACCCGACGCCAGCGCCTTGGCCTTGAGCGCGGCGGCGTCCTGCTCGTCGATCAGCTTGTGCCGGGGCGCGGGAATGGGATCTTGCCAGAGCAGATCTTCTCTGGGCGCTTCCGGGCCGAGGTAGCGCGAGCGCGGTCCCAAGTCGCGGTGCGTGAGCTTGAACCAGGCGCGGGCAAAGGCGTCGGCAAAGGCTTGCGGGTCTTCCAGAAACCGGCGCGATATTTTTTCGTAGGCCGGGTCCAGGCGCAGCGACAAGTCGGTGGTGAGCATCATGGGCTTGCGTTTGGGCGAATCGGGCGTGGGGCCGGGAATGATGGCCGCGGCGTCCTTGGCAACCCACTGGTGTGCACCGGCGGGCGATTGGGTCAACTCCCACTCGTACTTGAACAGGTTCTCGAAGAAATAGTTGCTCCACTGGACCGGGGTTTGCGTCCAGATTACTTCCAGGCCGGAGGTAATGGCATCCTTGCCCTTGCCGCTGCCGAAGGTATTGGCCCAGCCCAGCCCTTGCTGCTCCAGCCCCGCCGCTTCCGGGTCGGGGCCGACGTGCGTGGCCGCGCCGGCGCCGTGGGTCTTGCCCAAGGTGTGCCCGCCCGCGATCAGGGCCACGGTTTCTTCGTCGTTCATACCCATGCGCCCGAACGTCGCGCGGATGTCCCTGGCTGCGGCCACCGGGTCGGGGTTGCCGTCCGGGCCTTCCGGGTTGACGTAGATCAGGCCCATCTGCACGGCCGCCAGCGGATTTTCCAGATGGCGCTTGCCGGAATAACGGCTGTCCGGCTTGTCGCTGGTGGCCAGCCATTGCCGTTCGCTGCCCCAGTACACGTCGCGGTCGGGTTCCCACACGTCTTCGCGCCCGGCGGCAAAGCCGAAGGTACGAAAGCCCATTGTTTCCAGCGCCACGTTGCCGGTGAGGACGATCAGGTCGGCCCACGAAATCTTCTGGCCATATTTTTGCTTGATCGGCCACAACAGCCGCCGGGCCTTGTCCAGGCTGACGTTATCGGGCCACGCATCAAGCGGCGCAAAGCGTTGCTGGCCGCGTCCCGCGCCGCCGCGCCCGTCGCTGGCGCGGTAGGTGCCCGCGCTGTGCCAGGCCATGCGGATGAACAGGCCGCCGTAATGGCCGAAGTCCGCTGGCCACCAGTCCTGCGCATCGGTCATGAGCTTGCGCAGATCGGCCTTGAGCGCGTGGTAGTCGAGTTGCTGGAACGCTTCGCGGTAATTGAATTTGCGGCCCAACGGATCGGATTTCTCGGAATGCTGGGCCAGCAGTTCCAGACGCAACTGGTGAGGCCACCAATCGCGGTTCTGCGTGCCGCTGCCGCCGACATGGAAAGGGCATTTCGCTTCATTGCTCATGGGTGTAACTCCTGTGATGCGTGCGGATCAGTAACGCACACGACGCATGGTAAGCGGCGCGCCCGGCGTTGTGAAGTCGGTTGCCTCAATCATGGCGATAAACCGGGCCTATTTACTCATGCAGGCAGGGTCATCACCGATCCGCATGCCCGGCGACGCTGCTTGTGCAGACAATACGATATGTCGCCCCGTTGCAGGCAAAAAAGAGTAGAGACAGGGTAGCGCCGTGATGGTTCCGCCGGCAATTTATACACAGGACACGCATGGCTCCCGACCGTAGTTCGAGTGCCTTGCGCTGCGCCCGGCGCGGCCTCGACGCGGCAAATTTTTTTCTTGCCGACGTGCGGAGCGGCCTTGGCCCGTATCTGGCCATTTACCTGCTGACGGTGCAGAAATGGGATCAGGAAAGCATAGGGGCGCTGATGTCAATCGCCGCCATCGCGGGTGTCATGGCGCAGACCCCCGCGGGTGCGCTGGTCGATGCGACGCGCGCCAAGCGCGGCCTGATGGCCGTGGCCGCCATCGCAATAACGGTGTCATGCCTGTTGCTGCCGTGGTTTCCGTCATTCTGGCCAGCCGTGGCGTCGCAGACGGTTGCCTCGCTGGCCGCAACCGTCTTCGGGCCGGCGCTTACGGCGGTAACGCTGGGAATCGTGGGCCGCAAGCTGTTTGCCAAGCGCATCGGGCGCAATGAATTTTTCAATCATGCCGGGAACGTCTTTGCCGCTGGCGCGGCGGGGCTTGCGGCCTATCGGTTCGGGCCGGGCGTGGTGTTCTATTTGCTTGCCGTCTGAAGCGTGCTGAGATATTTTGCGTTCGGGAAGTGACATATTTCCAGGGGTAGGGCATTGCATGGAGTGCAAAGGAATTGTGTTCCCGGCAAGTCATTGGCCCGATAG
>JAIRQU010000093.1 GCA_031256305.1 Burkholderiaceae bacterium | reverse complement strand
AACTCCGGGCGCATCGGCAGCCAGCGCGATGCGCACTCGGCCGCCATCGAGGATTTGGCCCGGCGCTATGCCGTCGATCAAGCACAGGCGCGCCGCGTGGCGCGCGCGGCGGCGACGCTGCTGCGTCCGTTATGGCCGCTGGCAAGCGCCCTCCCGCAGCAGGAGGCGCAGCGCCAACTGGAGCAGCAACTGGCCTGGGCGGCGCGCCTGCACGAAATTGGCGCGTGGATCGCATACCCGGATTACCACAAGCATGGCGCGTATGTGCTGGAACAGTCGGAATTGAGAGGCTTTTCGCTGGCCGAGCAGCACCGGCTGGCGCTGCTGGTGCTGGGCCAGCGCGGCAAGCTGCGCAAAGTGGAAACGCAGTTTGGCGATGGCGATTTCATCCGTCAATTGCTGGCGTTGCGGCTGGCGGTGCTGCTGTGCCACGCGCGACGCGACCCCAAGCTGGACGGCATCGCGCTGGCCGCCGACAGGCCCGGACAAGGCTTTGCGCTGACCCTGCCCGCCGGCTGGAGCGCCGCCTGGCCGCAATCGGCCTACCTGCTGCATGAGGAAGAAATCGCCTGGCAACGCACGCCCTGGCGGCTGCGGGTGATCGAGCGGCGCGCGTGACCCAGCGCCAAGGGAAGAGGCAACGCCCAATCGCCAACGCCCTGCCGCCAACGCACATTAGCACAAGCCGTTGCGCGCGCAGCCATCGGATACGATCATTTCCAATGAATCCCCTCACGGTAAGCGAGCGCGATGTCCACGGACGATTTCAAAACCTATCTGAGCGCGCTGGAGCAAGCGATCCAGGCGGGCAATGCCACGGAGCACACGCATCGCCCGGCGCTCAAGACGTTGCTGGAAGCGCTGGGCGGCCCACAAGTCCGGGCCACCAATGAACCCAGGCGCATTGCCTGCGGCGCGCCCGATTTCATCCTCACCTGTGGCCTGCTGCCCTTGGGCTACGTGGAAGCCAAGAATGCCGGGACGGCGCATCAGACGCACCCGCCTGAGCGCTTATTGAACCGCTCGCCGCTGCGGCCTGACGTCAAGCCGTGGGCCTGGCTTGATCGGCGCGCGGGAAAGCCGTGGCGGCGAGCCGTTCCGCGTAGAGCCGGTACAGGCTGGAATCGGGCGCCAAGGCGCGCAGCCGTTCGATTTTTTCAGCACACGTCATCCAGCGCTGCCCGCGCCAGTCGGCCAATGTTTCTTGCCACAGCGCCAATTCCCGTTCCAGATCGGGCGTCATCGCGCTGACCGCCGCGCGCACGGTGTAGATCGACACGGCCTGTTGCCGCCCCCGAACCTGCACGCGGTCGAGTTCCTGCCAAACCCAATCGCCGGACGTTTGCCCATGGGTAGTCTCGCCCGCGATCAGATCCACGCCATAGGCTTGCGTGAGCTGTTCCAGCCGCGCGGCCAGGTTCACCGCGTCGCCGATGACGGTGTAGGCGCGCCGCGCGCTCGACCCCATGTCGCCAACGGCGGCCGTGCCGGTATTCACGCCGATGCCCGCCGTCAAGGCGGACAGGCCGGCAGCCTGGCGCTCGCGCGTCAGCCGGGCCAGACTCTCGCGCATCGCCAGCGCCGCGCGGACGGCGCGCGCGGCGTGGTCGGACGCGGGCAGCGGCGCGCCCCAAAAGGCCATGACGCAATCGCCCATGTATTTGTCGATGGTGCCCTGCTGTGCCTGGATGGCCTGGGTCAACCGGCCAAAGACTTGGTTGAGCAGCGCCTGCACCGCCAGCGGTTCCATGCCTTCGGCCAAACTGGTAAAGCCGCGTAGATCGCAAAACAGCACGGTGACATCTTCGGCGCGCGCGCGCATGGTGTAGTAATGACCGGGAGCCGATTGCATCTGGCGCACCAGCTCCGGCGGCACATAGACGGCAAACTGCCGCGCCAATGCGCGCCTGGCGCGGATTTCGAGCCGATAGTCCAGCGCGAAGTTGACCAACGCGATGGCCGCCGCCAGCGCCAACGGCGTCGCCAGGGGCAGCGCCAGCAGATCGTTTCGATACAGCCAGCCGTTAACCCCGGCCAGTACCGCGATCAGCGCCACGCCAAACGCGATCCGCGCCCATATCCGCCGCATGAACAGCAACAAGGCCATTACCGCGCCGATGGCGGCCAGCAGCAGCGCCTGCGCCTGATGCACCCATGCCGGCCGCACGGGAACGCGGCCATCGAGCATTCCGGCAATCAGGCTGGCATGTACTTCCACGCCCGGATAAGCCTCGTCCACTGGCGTGGCGCGCAAGTCCATCAGTCCCGGCGCGGTGGCGCCGATCAGCACGATGCGCCCGGCCAGACTCCCGGCGGGCAAACGTTGCTTGAACACGTCCGCCGCGGAGATATAGCGGAACACCCCATCCTGCGCGCCGCCCGGACCGCGGTAGGGCACCAGCGCCGCGCCGCGCGCATCCAGCGGCACGGACAGCCGCGCGCGACCAGTGGCGTCCACCAGATCAAGGCCGGCCACGCGCCTTCGGACGATGCGCACGCGCACAGACGGCGCTTGCCCCTGCGCGCGCAACGCTTGCCGCAACACGGCCAGCGCCAGCGATTGGCAA
>JAIRQU010000088.1 GCA_031256305.1 Burkholderiaceae bacterium | reverse complement strand
GAGGGGGTGTGTGCCGACCGGGATGGGACGGCCCACGACCGAATTGGTCGCCGTGGCGATCACGCTCACACCATCGTGTGTGGCCACATAAACGTATTTCCCGTCCGGGGTAATCGCTATGTTGCTGGGTATTTTGCCGACCGGGATGGGATTGCCCATGACCGTGTTGGTCGCCGTGGCGATCACGCTCACCGTGCTGCCGAGCATATTGGCGACGTAAACGTATTTCCCGTCCGGGGTAATTACTATGTCGAAGGACAATATGCTGACCGGGATGGGGCTGCCCACGACTGTGTTGTTGGCCGTGGCGATCACGCTCACACCATCGTCTGTGGCCACATAAACGTATTTCCCGTCTGGGGTAATCGCTATGCAGAGGGGGTGTTTGCCGACCGGGATGAGGCCGCCCGCGAGCGTGTTGCTGGCCGTGTCGATCACGCTCACCGCGTCACCGCCGGAATCGGCGACGTAAGCGTACCGCCCGTTGGGGGTAATCGCTATGCCTACGGGACCCTGGCCGACCCCGATGGTCGTCAGCACCGTATCGGCGCGCGCCGCCGGAGCGATTAGGTTGATCAACGTGTCGGCGCGCGCGGCCGGAGCGGCTAGGCCAACACAAAGCGTCAGGCAAAACCCGCAGGCCCCAAACAGAACAGAACGCCAAACGCCCGCGGAACGTAAAACGCCCGCGGTGGGCGGGACGCGGTTGAATATGCTCGTCATGGGAAAGTGGTTTCTGGGAAAAGGACTCTTTATCACCGGTTTCAGCGCCGCCGTCAACAGGAGCAAAGCGGGAACAGATGCCCAAATGTGATGCCAGCAACACGCGGGGCCGCGCGGTTCATGCGTGCCCCGCTTCGGGCGAAATCATCCACGCCTGCAAGCCCATCAACGCCAGCGCGCAGGCATAGCGGTGAATTGCCGGAACGTCAAAAATCACCTTGTCGTCGGCGGGCGCGGCCAGCCAACTGCCGCGCTCCAGTTCCGCTTCGAGCTGTCCCGCGCCCCAAACCGAGCAGCCCAGCGCGATCAGCACGCGGCGCGGGCCGCTGCCCACCGAAAGGGCTTCCAGCACGTCCCGGGACCGGGTCATTTCCAGCCCGCCCGCTACCCGCACCGTGGCGATATACGCCGTTTCGCCTTCGGGCAGCCCCACGGCCAGCATCGGATCATGCAACACAAAACCGTGCTCGGGCTGCACCGGGCCGCCGCGCAGCACCTGCTGCCCGGCCAGCTCGGTGCGCGCCAGCGGCAGTTGCAGCCTGGCGAACAGCTTGGCCACATCGACGTCGGCGGGTTTGTTCACGATCAGCCCCATGGCGCCGTCGGGCGAGTGCTGATAAATATAGATCACGCTGCTGGCAAACAATTCATCTTTTATGCCCGGCATGGCGACCAAAAAGTGATTCGTCAGATTGGTAAACGCGGCGCCGTGGTCCATGATGAGGGAACTGTAAGGTTTGTAGAGGGTGTTGGCGCTCATTGCCCTTTGACCCGCCGGAGCATGTCCAACACGGCCATTGGCAGCGGCGCAATTGTAGGGGTGCAAGCCATTGTCCGTGCGCTCCGTGGCGCTATCCCGCTGCCAGCAGCGCCAGCAGCGCACCCGCGCCGCCTTCAAGCGGCTTGGCCTGCACGAAGGCCAGCACCTCGCGCCGCTGCGCCAGCCAGCGCTGCACCAGCGCTTTGAGCACCGGCTCGCGGCCCGGCGACCCCCGCCCTTTGCCATGCACCACGCGCACGCAGCGGATGCCCGCGCGCGTGGCTTCGCGCAGAAAAGCGCCCAGCGCCTCGCGGGCTTCTTCGCGCCGCAGGCCGTGCAGGTCGATCTCGCGCTGCACGGCCCAGTGCCCGCGCCGCAGCCTGACCGTTACGTCCGCGCCGATGCCGGGCTGCCGGAAGCCGTGCTCGGCATCCACTTCCAGCAGCGTGCCCGCGTCGAAGGCGTCGGAGATGGCTTCGCGCAGCACGGCCTGCTCGTCGCGCTGGCGCTGGCGCGGCAGCGGCGGGGCCGGTTCGGGCGTCAGCCGTACCCGCTGCGTCGCCGCGGCGTCCAGCGCCCGCACCGGCCCCACGGCGCGGGCGAACAACTGGCGCTGTTGCCACTCGGCCAACTGCCGGGCCGCGTGATCGGCGGCCTGCCGCGCGGCGCGCGCCTGCTGTTGCGCCAGTTGCGCGCGCAGGTCTTGCAGATCCTGAAACGACTTGGCTTTCAACGGCGGCGCTCCCATCGCGTTACAACATACCGTGCGCGGCCATCGAGAACGCCGCGCCCGGCGCGACGATAACGTGGTCCAGCACGCGCACGTCCAGCAAGCCCAGGGCCGCTTGCAGCGTGCGCGTGAGCGCCTCGTCGGCGGCGCTGGGAGCGGCCTGGCCGCTGGGATGGTTGTGCGCCAGCACCACGCTGGCGGCCTGGTGGCGCAGCGCGCGCCGCGCCACCTCGCGCGGATACACGCTGGTTTGCGCCAGCGTGCCCTGGAACATCTCATCGAGCGTAATCAGGCGCTGCCGGGCGTCCAGGAACAGCACGGCAAACACTTCGTGCGTGCGCCGCGCCAGGTGCAGTTGCACGTAATCAAGCAGCGCCTGGGCGGTATCGAGCGCTGGACGCTCACGCAACTGCTGCGCGATGGCGCGCCGCGCCAGTTCCAGCACCGCCAGCAATTCGGCGCGCTTGGCCGGCCCCAGTCCCTTGATGCCCTTCAAGTCATCGGCGCTGGCATTGAGCAGGCCCGCCAGTCCGCCAAACGCCGCCAGCACGTCGGCGGCCATGTGCAGCACGCCGCACCCCGCCGTGCCGGTGCGCAGCAGCAGCGCCAGCAATTCGGTGTCGCTCAGGGCCGCCGCGCCGCGCGTCAGCAGCCGCTCGCGCGGGCGCGCGTCGGGCGGGAGTTCGTGCAGGGACATGGCGGCCTCGTTTGTTCTGTGTTCCGCGCCGCATTATCGGCAGAATGAAAACGAAAGCGACTCTGCGCGGACTTGTCACCCGCGCCGGGGCAGCCAGCGCCTGCTATTTTCCGCCGCACCAAACAGACTATCTTGATATTTTGACAAGCGCGCGGGCGTGCGGCAAGCGCGGCGCGGCGATGTGCGGGTTCTGGCAGTTGGCAAAGTCTTGCCCCGGCCTGCGCGGGTTGGGCGCAACCAACCTGATTTGTGTTATAAGGCGCGCACAGCACAAGCGCGCCGGCAGCCCGTAGTGGCAATTGACTGGCCTGCCTCTCTTCATCAAATCGCTATCACGGAAGTCAACCGCCATGCAAATTACCGGTTTTCCACCCTTCATTCGCACTGCCGCTGACCCCGACGAGGCCAACCCCGATGGTGCTAGCGCTAGCGCTGCTGACATCAACGTTGATGCTGGCGCCGTCGATGCCAGCGCCGATGCCGCTAATGCCGATGCCGCTGACGCCGCCAATGCCGCTGGCCAGCCCGCCGCGCGGCAACATGCGGGCCATGCACGCCATGCTGCGCACGGCCGATCATTAAACGACTGGCTCTCGGCGATGTCCCCCGACGGCGGCATAGGCGCGGCGCAGATCGAGTGGCAGATGCAAAAGCAACTGCTGGCCATGCAACAGCCGTCATCGGCTTCAACCAACCCGGCCAACATGAGCGCGAGCAACGACGCCGTGAAACTGGTTAAAAAAAGCGAAGATGCTTCTGGTCCGCACCTGACCGCCTACCGGGATTCGGGTGGCAAGCCGACCATCGGCTACGGCCATACGGGCCAAGTAAACGGCAAGCCGATCATTCCCGGCAAGACGACGATCACTCCGGCCCAAGCCGACCAACTGTTGCCAGGGGACCTCGCTACCGCCGAAGCTGCCGTGCGCAACAATGTCCATGTGCCCATCACCCAAGGGCAATTTGACGCACTGACGGACTTTACCTTCAACCTGGGCGCGGGCAAACTGGAGGGTTCCACATTGCTGACCAAGCTCAATGCGAAGGATTACGCTGGCGCGCAGGCTGAATTTAGCCGGTGGGTGTATGGCAAAGAAAAAGACCCCAAGACCGGCAAAGAGGTCGAGGTAAAACTGCCCGGCCTGGTCACGCGCCGCGCGGCGGAAGCGGCCCTGTTCGGCAACCAGGGGCCGCAAGCAGCGGCAAGCGCGGTTAAAGCGGCTGGGCAATGAATCAGCATCTAGCCCCTATCATTGCAGCGCGCGCGCTAGCCGCCGCGCTGCTGCTGCTGGCGGCGTTGGCGGCAAGCGCGGCGCTAGCGGACGGAATGCCAACGCCGCCCGCTTCCGCGCCCGCCACCACCGGGATACCGGCAGCATTTCAAGGCAAATGGACGCCGATCAGCAATGACTTGGCAATGACCAGTCCTCTCATCCTGAGCGCGCACACCTTGCGCTGGCCCAACGTCTGCGGCAAGGCTGCGCGCCGCATCAAGCGGGTCACTGACAGCAAACAGTTGGCGGCCTACTCGGCCCTCGACTCAGTCCTCACGGACAGCGACAGCATCTCGCGGGCTGCAGACCACATGCCGCAGGTGCTGATCGACTTGACGGTGCATGGCGCGCTACCTTGCCATTTTTACGGCCAGCGTATTATCCATCTGCGCCTGAAGCTGGGTGACTTGGTAAACCCTAGCGATGTCTGCGATATGGAGGTGACATTCTATGGATACGGGCCACAACCCGGAGGCGGGCCATGGACCGGACCGAAGTATTTGAGTATGGGAACACTTACCGCCCGGCAATTCCAGCTTAATAAGCCCATCCCGACGATGAGCGCCACGTGCCCGCAGGCAGCGGCAGCATCAGCGGCATCGGGCGCGGCGTCAAGCGCGGTTAAGGCGGGTGGGCAATGAACCAACATTTAGCCCCCATCATTGCAGCGCGCGCGCTGGCGGCCTTGGCGCTGGGGGGCTGCGAGAGCATTGGCGCTAATGGGATAGCGGCCAGCAGCAGCAACGCCAGCACGCCATCGATTATCGCTTGCTTTATAGCCAATAGCACGGTTAATTTTACATTGTCGTCAACCGACCCAAATAATAGCAGTATAATGCCCATTCAGAGCACGACTGGGCCGATGACCTATAAAGGACAAGCGGTGATGGAGCAAAAACTCACCTATCCTAGGGGATAGCGGAGTGGGTCCGAATAGTTCCTACTGGACAATCACGAGCAGTGGCGCGACGTTGCTTGCCGAAGTTTATGGTGACGATGAACAGCTTGACGGCACGTTTTTCCCACAAAATATGAAGCCCGGCCGCGAGGCTGTTAATCCAACGATTGGGACAATCCACGCTGTTACCGGTTTTGTGGGTTTTGAGACGCTCACCTTGGCGGGTAAAACATTTTTCAATACATGTCACTTTACGGTTGGCGGGGTGGATGATTTGTGGTATGCGTCTGGTTATGGAGTGATTAAAGAAAATGCTGGTGACGATAGTACATGGCAATATAGCAGAGACATTTTAAAACACTGATCGTGCGCAAGAATTTTGGCGCTTTTGATGATCCCGTGTAGGTTGGGGTAAGCCACAGGCACACCCCAACATCCCGATATCTGGAAATGTAATGAAACGTTTATTTTATACAAAGGCTGGGACGTTGGGGTTCGTACCTCCCCCCAACCAGCGCGGCCTGCCGCTGGCCGACGGCACAACGGCCCCGGTTGCCGTTAATGGCATGGCCTTGTTTGACCCCGTTACCACCGGCGCGCGGGGCGATTTTAGCCTGCCGCCCAACGTGCAAGGCAAAGTGCTGGTATTAACCGCCGCCACGGAACACCGCGATGCTTTTCCGGCGATGGATTACAGCGCCGACCCGCGCGCGCTCACCAGGTCCATCCCCAACAACCATGCGGGCGTGGGCGGCGGATACGACCGGCAAGGCACGGCCGCCGCGGCGCTGGAGATCACCGGCAATTACCTGCGCCACAGCGGCGTGCCCCTGACCCCGGTGCCGCCCGGCCAACGCTACAACCCCAATGCGCCGGTACAGCAATATACGGAACAATACGCAACCCATACGGCGGCCAATGGCGACCCCATAGGCACGCCCCAAAGTCCGGTAAACCAGGGTGACAGGGTTCCTTATGCCGATCAAATATGGTCAGGCAATCCTGGTCAGCCGCGCCCAAGGGGCAACCCGGACAAGCAATAAACCGGCGCAAGGCCAGCACGCATAAAAGGATAACACGCCATGAAACACCCGCAAACACCAACCATACGCCGCTGGGCGTATGTACTGTGCTGGGCGTTGCTGCTGGCGCTGGCCGGTTGCGCTACGCCATCGCAACCCAAGCTGGTTTTTCATGGCTTTGAATTTGATGGCTGGTTTGACAAATGGGCAGACCAAGTGGATTTGCTGGCCTACAGCTATGGCGATCAATATGATATGGTGCGTGCTCAAGCTGATACTTCTCAAGACAGCTTGAGACCTCAAGCTGCCGTTGATGGCCCCATGCCGGTGGGCAACTTTCTCTACGTCAAATGGCGCATCAAAAAAAC
>JAIRQU010000199.1 GCA_031256305.1 Burkholderiaceae bacterium | reverse complement strand
CGACGCGCTGACCCATGCCAGCGACTTCGACGCGCTGGCGCAAGCGGCAAGCCTGATTAGCGCCATCCCCGATGAACAGCAACGCGCCGAGTTGACTGCGATCTACGAGAAGCGCGGCGCGCAAATTGGAGATCAGGCATGACAGACGAACAACCTGATTGGGTCTGCCGCGACTGCGGCATTAAATACAGCCTCCGCAACAAGCTGGTAAGCCTTATATCGACATGGCACGACGATATATGCGGCGTGTGCGGTAAATCCACCTCCGTTACGGAACCAAGAGATTTTGGGTATCTCAGGCCGGAGTGGAAAAAAGAACGGAAACAAGCATGACAAACGATTTACAAAGCAAGCTGGTTGAAATACTGACAGCCATTCAGACCAGCGTCAGCAAGGCCAGCGATTTTGCATTGAGCCAACTGCCGGACATCGCGCGGCAATACGTGCTATATGGTCGCGCATATAACACCTTGTTGTTTGGTGCTGCTATTGCCGTGTTTGTAATCTGCGTATTTGTGTTTCTTAAATTTGGTGTTTATGGAAAAAGTGTAGATAAATACGGAGAATGGACAGAAGCAAGACATGCAATTACTATATTTTCTTGCATGATTGGCACGGTTGGTTTTGCTGTATCTTTGATGTCCGCTCGAGATATGCTTTTAGTATGGCTTGCGCCCAAAGTCTGGCTGCTGCAAGAAATCGCGCGGTTGGTGAAAGGATAAATCATGACAGATCAAATCGTTCCTGTAGTCAATATTGTCTCAATTTCAAGACCTAAGGTCTGGATCGAAAACGGATTTTCAGGGGAGCGCTATGTCGTGGTTCAACACGAAGAGTTCGAGCCGTTTGACTATGCAGTCTTCAACTACGACTATAAATATACAAGCAACGCCGGTACGCTGGATGAAGCGCAAAGACTTGCGATTGAACTCGGTGCAACGGTTCCGGTTCAAGTGAATAGTCGTCGGCTGCCCGACGAGCAGCCGCCGCTTCCTGACGATGTAGTGCGGCGCATTGCTGCTAAGGCCACCAGCTTTGCAGACGCGATACGCCGCGCGGAGCACGCCCACGGCATCGGCGTGAACTTCGGCGAGGAGGCGGCATGAGCCGCCGCAAGCGCAGCCGCCGCGACAAGCGCGACCCGTGGCCGCAGCCGGGGGATGAACGGGAGAGATGGAAATGACAGCGCTTCACCCGGAGATTCACTACCGCGAAAAACAGGTGCTTGCAAAATTTGCCCCCGTGCATCGCGCGACATGGTGGCGCTGGATCAAGCAGGGCAGCGCGCCGCCGCCGGTCAAGCTGGGGCCGCACGTGAGGGCTTGGCGCGAATCGGACTTGCTTTCTTGGCAACAAGGGGATTGGCCTCGACAAAATCCGCCCAGTCTTGCATGAGTGGACGGCGGCGCTCCAGCGCATCCTTGCGCCGGTAGGCCGCCTCGACCTTGTTGCCCACGGTGTGCGCCAAGGCCGTCTCAACCAGCTCGCGCGGGTAGTGCGTGCAGTCCCCGGCCCAATCCCTGAATGTGGAGCGGAACCCGTGCGGCACACAGTCAAGGCCGCGCTTGCGCATCAACTGCGTCATAGCCATGTCCGACATGGCTCCCGCGCCTCTAGCCGCCGGAAATAGCAGCCCAGCATCATCGCCGTCCAAGCGCGGCACGCGCGCCAGTAGCTTCATGGCCTGACGGCTCAATGGCACCCGGTGTTCAACTGCGGCCTTCATGCGTTCGGGCGGGATAGTCCAGACCCCGGCGGCCAGATCAAATTCATCCCAGCGCGCGCCGCGCACTTCACCGGATCGCGTGGCCGTCAAAATCAGCAGGCGCAGCGCCTGCGCAGCCATGCCATCCATGCTCGCTAGCACCTTGCAGAAACCGGGCACATCGTCAATAGGCATGGCCTTGTGGTGCTGGGTCTTGCGCACCTTCTGCGGCGCGGGCAACACCTTGTCAAGCAGTCCCTTCCAGCGCGCCGGATTGTCATCCTGCCGCCACCCGCGCGCCGTGGCAAAGTCCAGCACGGCCTCGATGCGCCCGCGCACGCGGGTAGCCGTTTCGGTTTTGATTGTCCAGATCGGCTCAATGACCTGCAACACATGCCGGGCTAGACTATCTCTACGCCGCCGTCGTAGAAGCGCAAGTACTGCGCGGGCGCGGCGTTGAGCGCGCCTGGCACCTTCGCGCCCATCACGTCATGCCCATCGCGCTCTGGCGCGCGGTTCTTGGCATCAAGTAGCACGCGCGGGGTCAGCCACGCATTGCCAAACTGCCGCCCACGCGGACTGGCCGTGCTGATCGGATAGTTGTATTTGGGCAACGCCGGAGCGCTGGCCGCCAGAAAGACCCTGATGACTTTGAGGTGAAACGCCGCGCTGATCCAAGCGGCATAGGCTATGACCAGCTCGCGGCAGGCGTAGGTGCCTACCTTGGGCTTGGCGGTAATAGCGGGAATTCCCGCTATTTGGATTTCAGCGATCAGCGCCTGAATCGTGTCCAAGCGCAAGAATTCGTCCGGACGCTTGTGCGCGTCCGTTCCGCTTGCGCGGTGCAGGTCGTTCAATGAATAAAGGCCATCCAGTTCGCGGATGGAACGGTCGCCCAGCGTGAGGGCGTGCGAGAGATCGGCCATGATCGGCTCCAGTTGTGTCTGAAAACAACTGCCGACCTCGACTCCAATCGAGGGCGGCAGCCCGACAGGATTGGAGTACCGGGACACTGGCGGAGCCAAAACCGGCGGGCCTTGCGACCCTCCCGTCGGGCCGCCAAAAAGGGGCCGGAAACAAAAAAGCCGCAAAACTTGCGGTTGCGGCTTTTCGCCGCCAGCATCGTCGGGACTCCAATCCCGTCTCCCATTATATGGGGAGCGCGAGTATTGTAGCCGCAGTCAGGGGTCAAGGCAAGCAGGGCTATTGCATCTAAGCAATATCTATTGCTATAATGCAATACATGCCTCCAGCCATCTGCGTCCTTCACGATAAAACCATCCGCGCTGACGGCAGCATCGTCGAGATGGTGGTCTGGCTGCTCAATGCGCCGCTTGAGCCTTGCAGCCACAACTACAAGTACCGGCTTTATTACGGGCGCGAAGGCGTTTGCCGCGTGCGCTATGACAACGAACTGGGCAAGGGCGATCATCGCCACATCGGGGCCAGCGAAGCGGCCTACGCCTTTGTGAACATCGACACCCTGCTGGGCGACTTCGAGCGCGACATCGACAACTGGAGCTGAACCATGAAAGCCATCATTGAAGTCAAGCAACTTGGACAGACCTTCAAGGACGCCCGGCGCACACTGGCCGGGAACCTGCGGCGCGGGCAAGAGGCCGACTACCACCTGAGCTATGAAAGCGCGCGTGACTTGTGCGGCGAACTCACGCCCGCGCGCATGGATGTGCTGCGCACGCTGCGCGATATGGGCGCTGGTTCGGTCAAAGCCCTGGCCGAGACTGCCGGGCGCAACTACTCGAACGTGCACACCGACGTGGCCCGCCTGATCGTGCTGGGCCTGATCGAGCGCCTGGACGATGGCACGGTGCGCGTTCCGTTCGACGAAATCGACATCTGCGTCGTGCGCGCTCCGCAGGCGCTGGCCGCACAAGAGCAAATCTCTGCTGTGGTGGCTTGATCCTGAGTGCGCTGGGCGCGCGCGGGCATGGGCAAGCGCGCCGGGGACGGCATACGCGCCGGTACAAAGCGCGCACAGTGATCCATTTGCAAGAAGAACTGCCCTGGCGGCCCTGGCGAGCGTTTATCCAACCGGGCGAATGGACAGTCATACCGCGCCTCCTAGGTCACCGTCCAGACGGACTTGTACTTGTTGTACAAGTTCTGGATGCGAGTGCATCACTATCTCACGCAGACGCTCGGGCGGGAGATGGCTTTCGTACCATCCTATTGCGGGGCCAAAGTATGCCGCGACAAATGCGGGCCAACGGATCGACTTACCAAGGCGCGCAGATAGGCGTAAGTCTCCAGCGTACTCTCCCATTGCGCCGCGTGCTTGGCATTTTTCCACGCGGCACTCTTTGTTGCGATCAATTCACAAGCAACCGTCGCGAATGCATGCGCATGAATATCCGCGCTTGATGCTGTCACCGGACGGGGATCGCCGCCTATCCTTGCGGCGCGGCGCTTATCGTGCGCGATGTCACGCGCTTGGCTCAAGGTTACGTCTTGAAAATTTCCAAGGCCGATGTCCAGACGTTTGCCGTCCGCAACGATGCGCAATACCCACGACTTAGCGCCAGAATCGGTAATGCGCAGATGCAAGCCTTGCGCGCCTCCGACACAATAACGCCCCGGCGAGCGCAACTTGGCAACCGCCGCGATGGTTAATTCTTTGGCGCGTTTGGGCATGATGGCACAGTGTAGCGCAGGCCAAGAATCATGCCCACATCGTGCCCACATAAGCGATGCAACTAAGCGCAGCCAAGTGCGCCACCTTGCAACATCAAGGTTGTAATATAACCAATAAAATCATCCGCAAATAGACATCTTGCGACAAGATGCGGCAGCCGTATGACTGTCTCCGTCTCCGTCTAGGCGATCATTTGACGGACGTGTGTCAGGCGGTGGCTGGGCATCTGCCGAACGTTTGACGGGCATATGCCGGTCATGCGCCTGGCATTGGTTCGGCGGATTGGGAAATTTGCTTTCTTTTGCGCGCGTGCGCTGCTGGAAGTTGAACAATTCAAGGTAACGCTCCCCGTCCTCTGCCGGGTATATCCTTACAAGGAACGCTTCGATCAGCACAGTCAGCCACTTCCCAATATCAGAATCGGAAACCTTGTTTAATTTAATTAGATAGCACGCACCGCGGAGCAATCCATGATCCGCAAGGTAACTGTTAAAGTCATCAAACACCGACATCAAACGCCGGTAGAAGACTTCTTCGGCTCAACCCAGTCTCAAAATCTTGAGACTGGTTAAAATGCCTTCACGAATAATTCGGTTAGGCATAAATAAAGGAGTAGGACATGAAGATTATTTCGCGCAAGCTAACGCTCAAAGACGTATCCAAGCAAGCATGGCGCGCCACGCTAAAACTGGACTTTGGCGGTGGGCAGTACGCAAACATGCGCTTTAGTCTTGACAAGAGCGCTCCTATGGCTAGATTGCCGGGGGCGGAGAAAACTCCTCCATCCATTTCGCGCATCGAAGCAGAGTTGCTTCGGACGTTGAAAGAGGCGCTTGCTGACAGTTGAAACGGCCAACAGGACATCGCCGTACTGTGACGGATTCAGGCTTTTCCCCGTAATAGGGAATCCCTGATTTATCGCAGTCGTTAAAGACTGTCTGTTCGCTGCCGCAAACAGGACAGCGTTTTTGCACTTGCCCTGATTGCTCCTGTTCGCGTTCCAACTCTTCTGTGCGCACGGCCTGCGCTGCGCTAACAAGCTTTTTGGTTGCGTCGAAAAAATTCATAGTCCACTCCTTTCAAGGTGTTTGCCTGTTGCGCGCGCGGGCAACTGAAATCCCCACACCTGCCGCTCAATCGGGTCGTTGGGGTTGGGCGCTTTGCAAAACAGCACGTTTTTGCCGCGCTCCTCGCTCGCATGGTTCAACACCCGCGCCAGCGCACTGATCTTTTGGCTCGCATCAGCGAGCGCCCGGCGCATGAACTCAGCGTGCTCCAGCGCGTCGCGCATGGCCAGAATGCGCACCTTCGCGCCCATCACGTCCACGTCATGCCCATCGCGCTCAAGCTGCTCGATGAGTTCCAGCTCTGGCGCGCCGTTCTTGGCATCGAGCAGCACGCGCGGGGTCATGAGGCCGTCCAGGTGTTCGCCCATGCCGGTGAGGATGTTGATGCCGTGTACGTGGCCCGATCCGTAGCGCAAGTACGCTTTCAATATGGCATTGGCGCAATCGACCGTCGCCGTTTTACTTATTTACTTAAATAGGCTGATGTGCTTTTTTTCGCTTCGCTGAAGATTGCGCCCAGTGTCAGGGTAATGCACTCGAACTGCTGATCTATCTCCACGACGAACTCTCTGAGCGAAAGAGGAGTGCGGTCAGGTTGGATTGGCATGATATGAATCCACAGCGGATGTTGGTGCCCGGATACAAATGATAGCACGCGCTTGAAGGGATCGATTGCGAAAACGGGAAAAATCGTACACCAGCGCAAGCACGTAACGGCGCGGCTTTGCGAGCGATGGCTTATTTTAACAAAGAGAGCGCCTGCCTTCTCAAAACTCGTCGATCCGGGCTGCCTAATGCGAGAACGGTTTGAAAGAACAATCCAAGCAAGGCTCGCACTGGAACAGTCTGCTTTCTCATGATGGCTTCTCGAAAACGATGAGATCGCGTCTTGTCGTACGATTTTTTCCGAATTCTCAGGCGACCCCATTACTGACTTTCCACCAGCCTGATTTCTTCTTTTCTTCTTCGGTCAGGCCGTAATCGTCAGTATAAACGCGGTCACTGAATACGTCAAATGTTTTAATGTTATTCAGGCCGCTCAGCATACTCTCATGTGATACGCGCATTACACCGGTAAGCAAAGCCTTTTTAAGGTAATGGTTACCCTTTAAACCATTTGTCAGCAGAGC
>JAIRQU010000133.1 GCA_031256305.1 Burkholderiaceae bacterium | reverse complement strand
GAGGCTGATGCCGTCGCCATCGGGCAGGCCCAGGTCAAGCACCAGCAGATCGGGCTGGCGCGTGCCGGCGGCGGCCAGCCCATCGCGCAATGTGGCCGTTTCGTGTACCTGCCAGCCTTCGGCCTGGAGCGCGCTGCGCACGAAGCGGCGGATTTGCGGTTCGTCCTCGATGACGACAGCGCGGGGAGGCAGGGTGGACATGGTTGCAATGATGCCCGCGCTTTTAGTCCGGCGCCTCGGCGGGCGGCGGCTCGCGGCGCGGCAAGGTGATGGTGAATTGCGCGCCGCCGCCTTGGGCGTCGGCGGGCGCGTTGGCCGCCGTAATGGCGCCGCCGTGCGCGGCAACCACCGCCTTGCAGATCGACAACCCCAGCCCCACGCCGGGCGTGGCCGATTCGTTTTGACCGCGCGTGAATTTGTCGAACAGCGTCTGTTCGCGCCCGGCCAGCGCGGCGGGCAGTCCCGGACCATGGTCGCGCACGGTCAGCAGCAGCGCGTCCGCCGTGGCGCGCGCGCGGATCACGACCGGGGCGGCGCCGTATGTGGCGGCGTTTTCCAGCAGGTTGACCAGCACGCGCTCGATCAGCACCGCGTCGAATTCCACCAGCGGCAGATCGGGCGCGAGTTCAGTGCGCACGGCCATGCCGCCCAGCGCGGGCCGCGCCGCGCGAATCGCGCCACCCGCCACTTCTTCCACCGACTGCCAACCGCGCCGCAGGTTGACCGCGCCGCCTTCCAGCCGCGCCATGTCCAGCAGGTTGCTCACCAGCGCGTGCAATGTGCGCGCCTGCCGCGCAATGGCGCGCGCGGGTTCATCGTGCGGGCCGGAGGGCAGCGCCTGCAAGGATTCAGCCAACCCGATCAGCGCGGTCAGCGGCGTGCGCACGTCGTGCGAAATAGCGCCCAGCAGCGCGCCGCGCAGCCGTTCCGATTCGATTTCGACCACGGCTTGCTGCGCGACCTCGACATAGTGCACACGCTCCAGGGCGATGGCGATCTGGCGCGCGAACGCATCGAGCTGGCGCGCTTGTTCGGGTACCCGCAGCGATTGCGGGTCGGCAGGCGCCAGCGCCAGCACGCCACGCACCCGCATTGGCGCGCGCAGCGGCACGTAATGCCAACGCTGCGCGGCCAGCGTGGCGGTACCCAGACCGGCGCTTTGGCCGTGCGCAAAGACCCAGTCGGCCACGCTGGCGTCCAGCCCTTCGGGCAAGGCTGCGGGCAGGGTCAGCCGGTCTTGGGCATTGGCGGCCAGCACGCACGCGGGGCCGCCGAAGAATCGCTCCACGGCTTGCGCACCCAACTGCGCGATCTGCTCGCCTTGCAACGCGGCGGAGAGTTCGCGCGAAAGCTCGAACAGTGAACGGGCGCGCTGTTCGCGCGCGCTTGACACCTCAGCGGCAAAACGCAGGCCAGCGGTCAACTGGCCCACCAGCAACCCCACGCCGAGCATCACGGCAAAGGTCAGCAGGTACTGCACGTCGCCCACCGAGAAGGACATGATGGGCTTGATGAAGAAAAAGTCGAAGGCCGCCACATTGAGCAGCGCCGCCAGCGCCGCTGGCCCGCGCCCAAAGCGCAGCGCCACGCCCACCACGCCCAGCAGGTAGAGCATGACGATGTTGGCACTTTCGATCCAGCCGCCCAGCAGCCACGCCGCCAGCGTGATGAGCACGCTGGCGCCCAGCGCACAGGCATGGCCGGGCCAATTGGGCGCGCTGCGCGATGAGCCGGACGGCGGCGCGGCGCGCGGCAGGGACAGGCGGCGCGTGCTGGGCGCGGCGCCCACGCTGACGACATCGAGCGCCGGGGCGCAGCGCGCCAGCGCGCGGGCCATGCCGCCGCGCACGCCCGAACCGGGACGCGCGCGGCGCCAGAAGGAAACGTCGCCGGGATGGCCGAGCACCACGGTCGCGCAATTGAGGCGCTGCGCTTCGGCGGCCAATGCCGCCGCCGCGTCGCTGCCGCTGAGTACCGCAGTTTGCGCGCCCATCTCTTCGGCCAGTTTGAGCACGGCCAACGCCCGCTCGTAATGGTGTTGGCGCCATGCCGCGTCCTGGCGGCGTAAACGCGGCGTTTCGACGTACACGGCGTGCCAGTTGACGTTGAGCTGGCCGGCCAGACGCGCGGCGCGGCGCACGGTCTGCGCGGCGTCCTCGCGCGCGTCCACCGCCGCCAGAATCGCGCCCGATGTGTTCCAGGCCGGCGGGGCGTCGCCGCCCGCGCTGGCCGATTGTTCTCCGCGCCAGTCGCGCACGTCGCCTTCTACATGCTCGGCGGTGCGGCGCAGCGCGATTTCGCGCAGCGCAATCAGATTGCCCTTGCGAAAGAAGTTCCGTACCGCGCGCTCGGCCTGACGCGGCAGGTACACCTTGCCCGCGCTCAGGCGGCGCAGCAGCTCATCGGGCGTAACGTCGATCAGCAGTACCTCCTGCGCGCCGTCGAGCACTGCGTCGGGCACCGTTTCATGCACGCGCACGCCAGTGATGGCGCCCACCGTGCCGTTGAGGCTTTCGAGGTGCTGCACGTTGAGCGTGGTCCACACGTCGATGCCCGCGTCCAGCAATTCCCGCACGTCCTGCCAGCGTTTGGCGTGGCGCGATCCGGGCGCGTTGCTGTGCGCCAGTTCATCGACCAGCAGCAGCGCGGGGCGGCGCGCCAGCGCGGCATCCAGGTCGAATTCGGCCAGCGTGCGTCCACGATAGGCTACCTGACGCGGCGGGATTTGCTCCAGCTCCGTCAACAACGCGGCCGTTTCGTCGCGGCCGTGGGTTTCCACCACGCCGATGGCCACATCGCGCCCGGCCTGGCGTTCACGCTGGGCGGCGCTGAGCATCGCCCAGGTCTTGCCCACGCCCGCGCTGGCGCCAAAGTAGATGCGCAGCTTGCCGCGCGCCGCGCGCGATTCGTCGGCGCGCAGTTGGGCCAGCAAGGCATCCGGGTCGGGACGGGCGGTTGCGGCGTTCATGGCTTATCGGGCGGGCGCGTGGTGTTGATGGCTTTATTCAAAGGGGAGGCTGATTCCAGATGGCTGGCGATCAAAAGACCTTGATGAAATCGACCATGCGCTGGCGCTGACCGGCATCGGGCAGCGGGCCGCGCATGGCCGCGGCGTTGTCGGCCATGTGGCCGGGGTTGCCGGTTCCCGGAATGACCGCGGTCACGCGTGGGTCGCCCAGCAGGTACTTCAGGAAGAACTGTCCCCAGGAGTCCGCAAATACCCGCGCCCAATCGGGCAATGCCTTGTCCTGCACGGCCCGGAACAGCCGGCCTCTGCCGTAGGGCAGCGCCGTCAATACGCCCGCGCCGACATCGGCGGCCAGCGGCAGGATGGTTTTTTCAGCCGCGCGGTTGTCGATGGAATAGTCGATTTGCACGAAGTCGGGTTTTTCCCGTTGGAGCACGGCCTCAATGGCGGGATAGTCGCCGCGGAAGGTCGAGGTGATGCCGACGTAGCGGCACAGGCCCTGTTGCTGCCAATCCCGGAATGGCTGGAGCGATTGCTGCTTGTCGCTGACGTTGTGCAGTTGCAGCAGATCGACGCTGGCGGTCTTGAGGCGGGCCAGCGAGCGCTTGAGTTCTTGCGGATCGGGCGATTCGAGCTTGGTGGCGATGAAGAGCTTGCCGCGCAGGCCGGCGGCTGATATGACCGCGCCAAGCACGCTTTCCGCGTCGCCATAGCTTGAGGCCGTGTCGATGAGCCGCCCGCCCTGTTTGACCAGGGCCTGCACGACGGCGCTGGCCTTGTCGCGCGTCGCCGGGCTGTCCTGGCTGAAAATACTGGCGGTGCCCAGGCCGACGGCGGGAATGCGTTCGCCGCCGCGGGGAATGGCGCGGGTGATGAGCGGCGCTTGGGGCTGTGTCTGGGCTTGCGCAAAAACCTTGGCCGACGCCAGCAGTCCGCCGGTCAGCGCGGCAAAGCTGCGGCGCGTCATGGGGTTCATCATTTCAAGGCTCCTGAGTCAGTCATGGCCCGCGCGCGGCGCTCCTGCGTGCGCCCCAGCGCGGTGGAAAGCGCGATCCAGCCCGCGGCCACGGGCAGCGCGCACAGTGCAATCGCGCCCAGCTTCAGGCCCAGCGCTTGCAGGCTGTCGTACATCCAGCCGTACAACGCATCCGAGCCGCGATAGACCACCACGTCGATCATGTTCTTGGCCTTGTACTTTTCTTCACGGCCCATTACGGTAAAGAAGAGTTGGCGCGCCGGATTGGCGATGGCAAAGTTCATCGTGCGCTGCGCGACCTGGAGTATCCACACCACGGCCAGACTGGGCGCGATTGCCAGCGCCGCGAAACCGATGACATAGACGGCGGGCAAGGCGCTGGCGGCCATGCCGGTGCCAAAGCGCTTGAGGAACTTGGCCGTGGCCAGCACCTGCGTGGCCAGACTGAGCAGGTTGACCGCCAGATCAATTCCCGCGAACCAGCGCGTGCGCGCCGCCGCGCCGTGAATTGCCGCCGAAACCAGGTTGGCTTGAGCGAAATAGGCAATCGTCGCACCGAACGAAAGCAGGCTGACCCAGCCGGCCACGCCCAAGAGGTAAGGGTGGCTGATTAGCTCGGACAAGCCCGCAAAGGCGCTGCCGCCGACGCGCCGCTGTTGCCGCGCCTGGTCGGTTGGCGTTTGCGCCGTGCGCTCGATGCGGCACACGCAGAACACGGCGGCTTCCAGAAAAACCGCCGCCGCAATCAGGAGATTGACCGGGCCGAGCGGCTTGGACAGACAAAACGTGATGATGGGGCCGAGCAGCGCGCCGGCCGTTCCGCCCGCGCCGATGAAGCCGAACAGACGCTTGCCTTGTTCCGCCGTGAACAGATCGGCCATGAACGACCAGAACACCGCCACCGCGAACAGGCTAAAAACGCTGAGCCAGACGAAAAACACGCGCGCTACGATCACTTGTTCGATGTCCAAGGTCAGCAGCAGCCAAAACACGATGAGATTGGCGGCGAAGAAGTGATAGACGATGGGGATGAATTTGGCCCGCGGCAGCCGTGCCACCAGCGCGCCGTAGAGCGGCTGCGCCATGAGCAGGCTGATGAACGTGGCCGTGAACAGCCACGGCAGATTCTTGACGCCGCCAGCGATGCCCATCTGATCGCGCAGCGGGCGCAACACGTAATAGCCCGCGAGCAGGGCAAAGAAATAGGCAAACGACCACAGCGCCGCGTCGCGTTCTTGCGGCGTGGCGGGCACCCTGCGCCGCAACCACGCCGCGACAGCGGCCGTGGGCGCGGTCATGACGCCAGGGATAGCGTCTGCCTGAGTTGCGCCGCAGTCACGTTCTGGCCGAATCCGGGGCCGCCGAACTGGAAGCGCCGCGCATCGGCCAGCTTGCCGACTTCCACCGGATCAAAGCCCGCGTCATGCACCAGCGCGGCGGCGACCTGAACGGCGTGCGGATCATCGCCGGCAATCGGAATGGCCAGTCTGGGCGCGGGACGGTTGGCTTCTTGCGCCAGGATCGTGTAATGGAGCGTGTTGAAGGCGCGCACCAGATGCGTGCCCGGCAGGTATTTCTGCGACGTCACGCCGCTGCCGTCGCGCGCGGCCTCATCGGCCAAGGGGCCATCGCGCTTGGCCATCGCATTGGTGGCGTCGAGCACCACCTTGTCCGCCAAGGCCTGTGCGTAATCCTTGCCGATCTGCGGCAGCGCGTTGTACGGCACGGCGATGAAGATGACATCGCCAAAAGCAATCGCCTGCTCGACCGCGCCCGCTTGGGCCAGCGCGCCCAGGCTGGTTACAAGGCCCTGCAATTGGTCGGGATGGCGCGACGAAAAGCAGACCGGATGGCCCGCCTTGACCCACAGGCCGCCGACCGTGCCGCCGATATGCCCGGATCCGATAACGCCAATTTTTATCTTGGCGCTGCCCGATGCCGTCTGTCCCCATGCGGCGGTTGCCGGTAGTAGTCCTTGCAGGGCCAGTACGCCCGCCGCGCCTATGCCTACGCGCAATAGCGCGCGGCGTCCGTAATCAGCAGTGCTACGTTTGGACATAAATGTTTCTCAT
>JAIRQU010000077.1 GCA_031256305.1 Burkholderiaceae bacterium | reverse complement strand
TCGACATCAACCTGCACGCCCCGGCGCTGCTGCCCGACGACTATTGCGGCGACGTGCACCTGCGCCTGTCGTTCTACAAGCGCCTGGCCACCGCCCAAACACAAACCGGGCTGGACGCGCTGGTCGAGGAAATCGCCGACCGCTTCGGCAAACTGCCCGCGCCCGCGCAGACGCTGATCGACGTACACCGCCTGCGCGTGGCCAGCCAGCCCTATGGCGTGCAGAAGGTCGATGCCGCGCCCGATGCCATCAGCATCACCTTCCGCCCCAACCCGCCCATCGACCCGCAAGACATCATTGCCCTGATCCAGAAAAACCGCGACATCAAACTGGCTGGCAACGACAAGCTGCGCATCCTGCGTCCCGTGCCCGACCCGCAGCAGCGCGCGCAACTAGTGCGCGGCGCGCTCAAACAGCTCAAGCTCAAAATATCCGATCACACCTTGGCATAGGCGGGCCATGCCGCTCGATTACGCCCTAGCTACGCAAAGCGTGCTGCCCATGCCCGCGCCAGCCCGAACGGGGCGTGCGCAGCCGGTAGCCGGCGCGCTCGATCTCCAGGCCACGCCCTGGGGGCCAAATAGCCCTGTCGCGGGCGAGCCTGCGGCCACGACGCCTGTATCCATCACGGCGCAGTGAGCGGCGTGACCGGCGAAGTCAACCTGGCCAACAAAAGGATAAAAACAGCCTCGGCCCAATCACCGCATCAATCAATTCACCGGGTCATTTCCACTCACACGGAACCGATGAAGGTTAGATTAATGACAGAGGCCAAACACAATAGCGCGTCGTAGAGACCCGCTTCAATGTCAAGATTTGTATCTAAATGTAAAAATACATGAACGGCGAAGAACTATCTTCGCCTGGACTTGCCAAGTGTTATCCAGGCTTCCACCGATGGCCTGGTTATAGGAAGCAACATCTGCATAAGGTTTGCACGACTGGCCCATTGGCGGACGAAAGGCTGCAACAGAGATGCTCAAAACAGGTTTTCAACCCTTTTCACTATCCAGCGCTGCCATGGAATCTGGGTCATAGCGCGCGCCGGCAGCGGCATCGGGCGGCACGGCTTCTTCAAGGGCGGCCAGCTCATCGGCGGCAAGACGCACATCAAGCGCGCCAAGCGCCTCCTGCAAGCGTAGCCGGCTGCGGGCGCCGACCAGCGGCAAGATATCCTGGCCGCGCGCCAGCACCCAGGCGATAGCCAGTTGCGCCACGCTCGCGCCGCGCGCGGCGGCAAATTGGCGCAGCATCTCAACCAGCGCCAAGTTACGCTCAAGGTTGGCGCCCTGAAAGCGCGGGGTTCGCGTGCGGAAATCGCTTGGATTGGCGCTGCGCTCCTTGCTCCAGTGGCCGCTAAGCAGACCGCGCGTGAGCACGCCATAAGCGGTAATGCCCATGCCCAGTTCGCGGCAAGCGGGCAAGACGCTGGCCTCCACACCGCGCGCGATCAGCGAATATTCGATCTGCAAGTCGCACAACGGCAGCACGGCGTGGGCACGCCGTAGGGTCGCCGACCCCACTTCCGACAGGCCCAGATGGCGCACGTAGCCGGTCTTGACCAGATCGGCGATGGCACCCACGGTGTCTTCAATCGGCACGCTTGGGTCGAGCCGGGCGGGTCGATAGATATCGACGTAATCGGTGCGCAGGCGCTTGAGCGTGTAGGCCAGAGCGGTTTTTACGGCACTGGGGCGGGCATCGTAACCCAGCCAGTTGCCGCCGGGGTCGCGCTGGGCGCCAAACTTCACGCTGAGCAAATAGCCGTCGCGGGGCCGTCCGGCCAAGGCTTCGCCCAGCAGCATTTCATTATGGCCCATGCCGTAGAAGTCGCCGGTATCGAACAGATTGATCCCGGCATCCAGTGCGGCGTGAATGGTGGCGATGCACTCCCGCCGGTCAGCGTTGCCATAGAAATCGGACATGCCCATGCAGCCGAGTCCGATGGCGTTAACGGTGGGGCCATGTCGGCCGAGTTGGCGCGTTTCCATGATGAAGGTATGCGTTGAGAATGAAGCTGGAAGCATATCAAGCTCAAACCGCAAGGGTAAACTTGTCCAATTTCGTTGCAATCTTCGGGAGAAAGACATGCCGCTCGTTTCCATGCGCGAGCTGCTGGACCATGCCGCCGAAAACGGTTACGGCATTCCGGCCTTCAACGTTAACAATCTGGAGCAGGTGCAGGCCGTCATGGCCGCCGCCGACGAGGCGGGCGCACCGGTCATCCTGCAAGCCAGCGCGGGCGCGCGCAAGTACGCGGGCGAGTCTTTCATCAAGCACCTGATTCAGGCCGCCAGCCAGGCCTATCCCAAAATTCCGCTGGTCATGCACCAGGATCACGGCACGTCGCCCGCCATATGCGCGGGCGCTATCGCGTTGGGCTTTGGTTCGGTGATGATGGACGGGTCGCTGCGGGAAAACGGCAAGACGCCCGCCGACTTCGACTACAACGTGCGCGTGACGCGGGAAGTGGTGACCATGTCGCACCAGGCGGGCGTGACAGTGGAAGGCGAGCTGGGCTGTCTGGGGTCGCTGGAAACGGGCCTGGCGGGCGAGGAAGACGGCATCGGCGCACAAGGCAAGTTGAGCCATTCCGCGTTGCTGACCGACCCGGAAGAAGCCGCGCGCTTCGTCCAGGCCACGCAACTGGACGCGCTGGCCATTGCCATCGGCACCAGCCACGGCGCCTACAAGTTCACGCGCAAGCCTACGGGAGACATCCTGTCGATCCAGCGCGTCAAGCAAATCCACGCGCGCCTGCCCAACACGCACCTGGTAATGCACGGGTCGTCGAGCGTGCCGCAAGAATTGCTGGCCATCATCAACCAGTACGGCGGCCAGATGAAGCAGACCTACGGCGTGCCGGTCGAGGAGATTCAGGAGGCCATCAAGCACGGCGTGCGCAAGGTCAACATCGACACCGACATCCGTCTGGCGATGACTGGCGCGGTGCGCAAGTTCCAGGCCGAAAACCCGGATAAATTCGACATGCGCGAGTGGATGAAACCCGCCCGCGAAGCGGCCAAGGCCGTGTGCAAACAGCGTTACCTGGAATTTGGCTGCGAGGGGCAAGGCGGCAAAATCAAGGGCATTGCGCTGGCCGACATGGCGCGCCGCTACGCGGCGGGCGAACTGGCGCAGGTGGTGCAATGAGCGCATCCCTGCCCAGCGCATTGCTCCAATCGAACCTGCACAGCCTGCCGCTGCTGGCGCGCGGCAAGGTACGCGACAACTATGCCGTGGGCGCGGATCGCCTGCTGATGGTTGCCAGTGACCGCATCAGCGCCTTCGACGTGGTGATGGACGACCCCATTCCCGGCAAGGGCCGAGTGCTCACGCAAATGGCGCTGTGGTGGTTTGGGCAGCTTGCGGACATCTGCCCCAATCACCTGACTGGCGATGCGCCCGAAAGCGTGGTCGCCGCGGACGAAGCCCCGCAAGTCGCGGGCCGCGGCATGTTGGTCCAGCGCCTGCAACCCGTGCTGATCGAAGCTGTGGTGCGCGGCTATCTGGCCGGCAGCGGCTGGCAGGAATACCAGGCCGCGCAAGCCGTGTGCGGCGTGCCCCTACCCGCCGGCCTGCGCAACGCCGGCAAGCTGCCGCAGCCCATCTACACCCCGGCGGCCAAGGCCGAACTGGGCGAGCACGACGAAAACATCACTTTCGAGCGCACAGTGGAAATGGTCGGCGCCAAGCTCGCCGCGCAGATCCGCGACACGGCCATCGCGCTGTACACCCGCGCCGCCGGCATCGCCGCACGCAAGGGCATCATCATCGCCGACACCAAGTTCGAGTTCGGCCTAGATCAAACGGGCGCGCTGGTGCTGATGGATGAAGTGCTGACGCCCGACTCCTCGCGCTACTGGCCCGCCGCCAATTGGCGCGAGGGCATCAACCCGCCCAGCTACGACAAACAATACCTGCGCGACTGGCTGGAAACCGCCCCAATCGATGGCCATCCCTGGCCCAAGCGCCCCCCGCCCCCCCGCCTGCCGCTGGAGGTCATCGCCAACACGCAGCGGCGGTATGAAGAGGCGCTAAGGGTGTTGACGGTGGGGTGAGCACTACGGCAAGCATGAACACACTCGTAGTATTACTTGGCACTGACGGAGATTAGGAAAAAGTATGGCATATCGAAATGGAAATTACACTGCCTTTTACGTCGCAGAACCGTTCCACCCTAGCGCACTGGGTGCCAAGGCCACGAAAGATTTTCAATACTACAACACCTTGCGGATGTGGAAAGGCGCTGATGCGACATTCCCCTTTGTGGACTCGCACGACAAAACTTACGATATCCGCGACGACAGCGATTGGGAACGAACTCTGAAACCTAGACTCAGGGAGCGTCTTCGGAACTCGAAGAAC
>JAIRQU010000066.1 GCA_031256305.1 Burkholderiaceae bacterium | reverse complement strand
AAGGAACTGGCCCCGCCCAAGAGCACGCGCGAACACGCCCGCGAGCTGGACATGCTGGCGGCTACCGGCGAGCAGGCGTCGTCGGCGTTGCTGGCCATTGCGCTGCAAGCCGAGGACATGCCCTCGATCAGTTACGCGGGCTGGCAGGTGCCCATCCGCACCGACGACGCCTACACCAAGGCGCGCGTGGAACATATCGACGACCAGCGCGTGCGCGCCGATCTGGCGGCGGGCAAGGTGGTCATCATCACCGGCTTTCAGGGCGTGGATGCGCAGGGCAACATCACCACGCTGGGCCGCGGCGGCAGCGACACGTCGGCGGTGGCGGTGGCAGCGGCGCTCAAGGCCGACGAATGCCTGATCTATACCGATGTGGATGGCGTCTATACCACCGACCCGCGCATTGTGCCGGAGGCGCGGCGCATGACCACCGTGAGTTTTGAGGAAATGCTGGAAATGGCCAGCCTGGGGAGCAAGGTGCTGCAAATCCGCTCGGTCGAGTTCGCGGGCAAATACCGGGTGCCGCTGCGCGTGCTGTCGAGCTTTACGCCGTGGGATATCGACATCGGCGAGGAAGCCAGGTCGGGCACGCTGATTACTTTCGAGGAAGACGAACAAATGGAACAAGCCGTTGTGTCGGGCATCGCGTTTTCGCGCGACGAAGCCAAGATATCCGTACTGGGCGTGCCCGACAAGCCGGGCATTGCCTACCACATCCTCGGCCCGGTGGCTGACGCCAACATCGAGGTGGACATGATTATTCAGAACATCAGCCACCACGGCAGCGCCAATTTCAGCTTTACCGTCAACCGGGGCGACTACGCCAGGACGATTGATTTGCTCAAGACCCAGGTGCTGCCCGCCCTGGGCGCCACCGATGTGGCGGGCGACCCCCATATCTGCAAGGTCAGCATCGTGGGTATCGGGATGCGCAGCCACGCGGGCGTGGCCAGCCGCATGTTCCGCACGTTGAGCGAGGAAGGCATCAACATCCAGATGATCTCCACCAGCGAAATCAAGACCTCGGTAATCATCGACGAAAAATACATGGAACTGGCCGTGCGCGCGCTGCACCGCGCCTTTGACCTGGATCAGCCGCCAGCAGGGGCTTGACGGCCTGCCGCGTTGCTATGAAAATTGCAGCGCGATGGAAATTTTGGTTCAGACGGCTTTAGCGCCCCAGCGCCCAGTGCACATGCTCGCGCACCAGTGGGTCGGGGTGGCTGGCGCGCGCGGCCAGCGCGGCGGTCAGGGGCGCGCGGCGGGCATCGCCGGGCGGCAGCGTCGCCAAGGCGTTGCCCAGCGCCACCGCCACGTTGCGCAGCCAGCGCAGGTGGCCGATGCGGCGGATCGGGCTGCCTTCCGTGTGGCGCAGAAACTCGGCTTCATCCCAGGCGAACAGCGTTGTCAGGGCCGCGCCGGTCAAACCCGCGCGCAGGTCGAAGTCGGGCAGGGGCGCGCGGCGCGCGAACTTGTTCCAGGGGCAGGCCAGTTGACAATCGTCGCAGCCGTAGATGCGGTTGCCCATGAGTGGCCGCAGATTTTCGGGGATCGGGCCGCCGTGCTCAATCGTCAAGTAAGAGATGCAGCGCCGCGCATCCACCCGGCCCGGCCCGGCGATGGCTTGCGTCGGGCAGGCATCCAGACAGGCGCGACAGCCGCCGCAATGCCCGGCCCGGTCTGCGGCGGCGGGTTCGGTGGCGGGCAGCGCAAAGTCCACGAACAGTTCGCCCAGAAAGAACATCGACCCGGCGTCGCGCGTGACCAGCAGCGTGTGCTGGCCGCGCCAGCCCAGGGCCGCGCGGCGCGCCAGCTCGACTTCCAGTACCGGGGCCGAATCGCTGAACACGCGATGGCCGAATGGCCCGATGGTTTGCGCAATGCGGCGCTGCAAGGCTTGCAGACGCTGGCGCATCACCTTGTGGTAGTCGCGCCCGCGCGCATAAAGCGAGACCACGCCTTCGGCGGGCCGGGCCAGCCACGCGCGCTCGGCGGCGCGCCAATCATCGGGCATGTCTCCCGGTGCGCTGCGCGGCAAATAATCCAGCCGCGCGCTGATGATGCTGACCGTGCCGGGAACGAGTTCCGCCGGGCGGGCGCGCCGGGCGCCGTGCGCGGCCATGTAGTCCATGCCGCCGTGGAACCCGGCGGCCAGCCATTGCCTCAAACCCGCTTCTGCGTCTTGCAGGTCGATGCCCGTCGCGCCGATGCTGGTAAAGCCCAGTTCCTGCGCCCAGGCGCGGATGCGCGGCCACAATTGCGCCGCGTCCACGTCACTGCCATGTCCCATCACCAGCCGATTCCAGAAACTGTTGAGCCTTGCCGTCAATATAGCTGGGTCAGCGAAGCCGATACCGCCGCCTTTGCGCAACGCCTGGCGCGCGCGCCGCAGTTGCTCGATGCCGTCATCGAACTGCATGGCGATCTGGGCGCGGGCAAGACCACGCTGGCGCGCTATCTGCTGCGGGCGCTGGGTGTGGGCGGGCGCATCAAAAGGCCGACCTTTGCGTTGGTGGAACCGTACCAGACGCCCGCAGGCGCGCCCATCTTCCATTTCGACTTCTACCGCTTTGGCGATCCGCGCGAATGGGTGGACGCGGGCCTGCGCGACCTCTACGCCGGGCCGGGCCTCAAGCTGGCCGAATGGCCAGAACAAGCCGAGGGCGTGCTGCCCGCGCCCGACCTGGCGATCCATATCCGCGTGGACGCCGATGAGCACCGCAGTGTTACCGTGCAGGCCCACACGGCGCGGGGCCGTGCGCTGCTGCGAACACTGTAGGCATCATGACCGGACTTATCTCGTCCCCAAGCCGCCGCGCGCTGCTCCAACAGGGCGGGGCGCTGGCGTTGTTGTTGACCGGCGTGCGCGTGGCGCATGGCGCGGCGCACGGCCCGGCCATCGTTGCGGTGCGCATCTGGCCCGCCGAGGACTACACCCGCGTGACAATCGAATCGGACGCGCCGCTGCAAGCCACGCGCCAAATGGTCGAATCGCCGCCGCGCCTGGCAGTGGACATCCACGGCCTGCAACTGAACGCGACGCTGCGCGATCTGGTCGCCCAAGTGCGGCCCAGCGACCCCAACATCGCCGGTATCCGCGTCGGCCAGAACGCGCCGGACGTGGTGCGGCTGGTGATTGACCTGAAGCGCGAAATCAAGCCGCAGGTTTTTACGCTCATGCCCGTGGCGGCTTATCAATACCGGCTGGTGTTCG
>JAIRQU010000003.1 GCA_031256305.1 Burkholderiaceae bacterium | reverse complement strand
GATGAACGCGCCGATAGCGATGCGCGTGGCGGTGACGCCGGTTTTAAACGGCTCCCCCTTGGCTATGGCGGATCCGGCCATGGCCGCCAGCGCGAAGGTGCCGTAACCGATGAAGTTGGCCGGCACGTGCAGCTTCATCCACCAGCTTTGCAGCGCGGGCACCAGCGGCTGGATTTCCTGCGCGCCGCGCACCAGGGCATACCAGAGCAAAAAGCCGACCGCCGCGCTGACGGCCAGCAGCACGAACGCGCCAAGCGCGCGGGTCTGGTAGCGCGCTTCGTAATACAGGTAGAACAGCGCGGTGAGCCAGCAGAACAGCACGAACACTTCATACAGATTGCTTACCGGAATGTGGCCCACGCCCGGTCCCATCTGGTAGCTTTCATACCAGCGCACAAAAGTGCCCACCAGCGCCGCCGCCACCGCCACCCAAGCCAGCTTGCTGCCGATGCCTTCCCATGCCGCGGCGGCGCCGCGCGTCAGCAGGCCGATCCAGTAGAACAGCGTGCTCATGAAGAACAGCAGGCACATCCACAAGATCGCCGATTGGCTGGAGAGAAAGTATTTGAGCCAGAACACACTGTCGCCGCGCCGCAGATCGCCCCCGTAGGACCAGATGGCCAGCAGGGTGAAGAGGGTTACCGCCGCCATCAATATGCGCAGCGGCCGCCAGAACCAGCCCAGCCCAATCGCCACGGGAATGCAGCACAGCAGAATGATTTGTTCATAGCCGCTCATCGCCTCCTGGTAACGCATGAAGGCAAACAGTCCCCCTGCGAGCGCGAGCGCGGCAAACAGCCAATCGCTCCAGTTGCGGCGAGCAAAAAAGCCGGGCGTAAGCGTGACCGGGGCAGGGGCCGCTGCGGAGACGGCGGCGGGCGCGGAACGGTTCATGGCGGGTATCCTAATGGCGGCTTGGGGGCTGCGGGTTTAACGGTGGGGCCGCTCAGGAGTTGGGCGGCGCGCCAAGCAGCAACGCGCGCAACCGGGTAAATTCCCGGTCCGTATCAAGCGTTTGGCGGGTGGCCGAGAGCGCCATGACGGCGTGCGTTTCCGGTTCACCGTCGCCGCCGGTTTTGGGGGTAAGCCAGACCCACAGCCGCCGCTGGTGGATATAGAGCATGCCGAATATGCCCAATGCCAGCAGCGCGCAGCCCAGATAGACAATCAGCTTGCCCGGCGAGCGGGTGACCTGGAGCACGCTGGCCTGCACCTGGTCGTAGCTTTGCAGCATCAGGGCGACCGGCGCGGGGTAGGCCGCCGCGTCCGAAAGCGCATCCACGGCCTGTGTCATGAAATGCTGCGTGGCGGCATCGTCGGGCAGCGGCGGCTGATGGGCTGCCTCGCGCGTGATGTTTTCCAGCGTATACAGGCTGCCGCCCAGAATTTGCAGCAACACGCTGGCCGCGCGGTCGCGCTCGGCGGCGGGCACCGAGGCCGTCACGAACGCCTGCAAGGCCGGGAAACCGCCCGCGATTTTTTCTTTGTCCGGGCCTTGTACCGGCTCCGCGCCGGCAAAGATGTCGAGCGTGCGCAACGCGGGTTGCTGCAACTGTTCGGCCAGCTTGGCGTTTTGGGGATCGGTTACCCGCGCCACGTAGCGGCGTACCGCGCGTTCGCGCAGCGCCGGGTCTAGCAGCGCCGCGCGCAGCCGCATGAAGCCCTGAATCGTTCCTTGGTCGTCGGCGGGGATGCGCAGATAACGAAACGGCGCGCCGGGCGCGTCACGCACGCCCAGCAGAAATTCCGGCACGCCATCGTCCAGATTGACGGGACGCATGTAATTGTTGAACTCGATGGCCTGCCCCGCGGCGTCACGCAGCTTGTAGCTGATACTGGGGCCGACATTGCGCAGTTTCTGCGGCGAGTCGCTTTTGTCGGCCGCGCCCAATTGCGCGTGCAGCACGCTGGCCAGATTGCCGGGCGGTTTTGGGGCGCGGGCGTCATCATTGGCCTGGGCCAGGTCTTCCACGTTGAGCACGCGCAGGCCGGTCAGCTCCAGCCTCAGCTTGTCGCCGTGGCCGTTGTCAATTTGCGAAGAGCCGCCAATGACGCCCTGCACGGTAAAGGGTGGGCCGCCGCTGTTCATCGGCAGGGCTTGCAGCGTGACGCGCGAACCGCCATCGTCAAAACTGCTCTGGTAGATATGAATGCCCTTGTAGCCGACGGGATGATTGACCCCCACCTTGGCGGCTTGCTGCCGGCCCGTGGCCAGGTCGTGAATCACAATGTCGCTTTCAAACTGCCGGGGCATTCCGTTGGGATAGTAGGCGACGTTGAATTTCTTCAATTCCACGGCAAAGGGCAGATCCTGCAACAGCACGCCATCGGGCTGTTGCAGCACGGCGGTGCTCGATGACGCGCCTTCGGTCACCATCAGATTGCCGCGAAAGGCCGGGTTGCGCGGCGAGAGGCGATGCCGCGGCCCGATCTGCGAGAGATACCCGCCGCCCGTATAAACCGACTTGCCGTCAAACCAGGTCATCGCGCGCACGAACGATTGCCCATCAAACAAGCCGCCCAGACAAATCAGCACGATGGCACTGTGCGCCAGAATGTAGCCTATCCGGTTCCAACTGCCGGCCTTGGCGGCCACCATCCAGCCCGGTTCGCTCGCGCCGTCATTTCCCGTATTGGCGGAACGCGCTTGCAGCCGTACTTTCCAGCCCGATTGCGCCAGTGCCTGCCCGATGCGCTGGACTGCCGCTTGCGGGGTTTGCGGCAAATCGCCCTGGGCCTTGTGGTGAAAGGCCGCCAGGCTTTGCACGTGGATGTTTTCCTTGTAGCTGCGCAGATCCGTCAGGAATTTTGGCGTGTTGCGCGCGATGCACAAGGATGTGCTGACAACCAGAAACGCCAGGATCAGCAAAAACCACCAGGTGCTGTAAACGGCGTTCAGGCCCAGCATCAAGAACAACTGGCCCCAGAACGGACCGAACTGGTCAATCAGGTTGACCGCCGGGGCATCCTGCACGATGATGGTGCCGATCACCGAGGCGATACAGAGTACCGTCAGCAGCGCGATGGCAAAGCGCATGGACGACAACAACTCGCTGCCCGCGCGCAGCGCCGCGCTGAAGCGGCTGCCATCATCCGCGCCGGGCTGCGGAATGGGAAGCGGCGAACTGGCCGGCTGCGACACAATCATGCTGGTGAAAAGCCGCGCCGACAACGTTCAGGGCGCGGCTTTTGCGCGGGAAATCAGTGCAGACCCGAAATGTAGTCGGCCAGCGCCTTGATTTCGTGGTCATTGAGCTTGGCGGCTACTTCGGTCATGATGGGGTTGTTCTTGCGCGTGCCATCACGAAAGCCGGCCAGTTGCGCCGTTACGTATTCCGGGAATTGTCCCGCCAGGCGCGGGAACTGGGCCGGAATACCCGCGCCGTCGGGGCTGTGGCAGCCCATGCACGCGGGAATGCGGCGATCCATGATGCCGCCGCGGTAGATCTTCTCGCCCAGGGCCAATTCCGCCGGGTCGTGCGCTACGCCAGGGCTGGGTTTTTGTTCGCTGACCCAGGCCGCGACATTGAGCACGTCCGTATCGTTGAGCGTGGACGCCATCGGTTTCATGATGGGGTTGTCGCGCGCG
>JAIRQU010000255.1 GCA_031256305.1 Burkholderiaceae bacterium | reverse complement strand
TCCGGTGGGCACCAGGTGACAATCGCTGGGTTCCAGCCTGAGCGGCGCGTCCAGGCAGGCGCGCAAGTCCAGCCCGGCGCTGCCGGGGGTGGCGTAGGCGGGCAGGTGTTCCCTGAGCCGCGGGTCCAGGATTTTTACGTCCAGTTTCATGGGGGCCTCATGTTGCCACGGGGGCGATACGTTGTGCGATCTCGGCGACCAGTTGCTGTGCCAGCCGCCGCTTGCTGGCGCGCGGCAATTCGGTCGCGCCATGTTCGTCGATCAACAGCAGGGCGTTGTCGTCGCGCCCGAAGGTGGCTGGCCCCAGATTGGCCGCCAGCAGCGGCACGCCTTTGCGCTCGCGCTTGCGCCGGGCGTTTTCCAGCAGGTTTTCGCTTTCGGCGGCAAAACCCACGCAAAACAGTTGACCGGCGCGTGCGCGCGGCGACTGCGCAACCTCGGCCAGAATGTCCGGGTTTTCGGTCAGGGCGATGGCGGGCGGCTGGCCGTTGCCGTCCTTCTTGATTTTTTGCGTGGCGCATTGTGCGGGCCGCCAGTCGGCCACGGCGGCGGCGGCGATGAAGATCGTGGCCGCGTCCACGCGCGCCAGCGTCGCCTGGCGCATGTCCCGCGCCGACTGCACGTCGATGCGCCGCACATGCGCGGGCGTGGGCAGCGCCACCGGCCCGGCGATCAGGGTGACTTGCGCACCCGCTTCGCGCGCCGCGCGGGCAAGGGCAAAGCCCATCTTGCCACTGGAATGGTTGGTCAGGCCGCGCACCGGGTCGATGGCCTCCAAGGTCGGCCCGGCGGTAATGAGCACATGCTGGCCCAGCAGCGCCTGGGGCGTAAAAAAGGCGATGACTTCTTGCAGCAGTTCATCGGCCTCCAGCATCCGGCCTTCGCCGGTTTCGCCGCAGGCTTGCGCGCCGCTGGCCACGCCCAGCACATGCGCGCCGTCGGCTTGCACCTGGCGTAGATTGCGCTGCGTGGCCGGGTGCGCCCACATTTCGCGGTTCATGGCCGGGGCCAGCAACAACGGCGCGCGCGCCGCTGGCCGGGCCAGGCATAGCAGCGCCAGCAGGTCATCGCCGCGACCCTGCGCCAGCCGCGCGATGAAATCAGCACTGGCGGGCGCGACCACAATGGCGTCGGCCTGGCGGCTCAGGCGAATGTGCGCCATGCCATCGGCGGGGCGCTCGTCCCAGGTCGAGGTAAACACCGGTTGACCCGACAGCGCCTGCATGGTCGCGGGCGTGATGAAGCGGCAAGCGCCCTCGGTCATCACCACCTGCACCGCCGCGCCCACGCCGGTCAGCGCGCGGCACAACGCTGCGGCCTTGTAGCAGGCCACCCCGCCGGTCAGCCCCAGCACGATGCGCCGTCCCGCCAGCTCCCGCGCCTGTTGGCTATCGGTTTGTTCAGACATGGCGCGCAATGTAGCGCAAATGGACTACGAGACTCGGTGCGAGGGGCATCGATTTCCGGCTTGCGCGGGAATGACGAAAAGAAGAATGTGCGGGTTGTTCTCAGGCCGGAGCTGCGCGGGCGCGGTTGAGTTGCAGCAAGCGGCGCAGAATTTCGGCGTCGGGCAGATGGGGCGTGTAGTCGGCCCAGCCATAAGCGGCGGCCACGGCGGCGTCGAGCTGGGCGTGCGCTTGCGCCAGCCAGGCCGGGCGCTGGTTGTAGAGGTTGGTGAGGGTACGTTTCTTCAGCGCGTCCTCAAACGTAGGCCGGGGTTCGATGCGGTCGGGGTAGGGTGATGCGGCCATGCCCAGCGGAATGGCCTCAGGCACGCGGCGCGTCCATTCGGGCGGGTTGAGCCAGTTCTGGCGCAGCGCGTCGAGCTGGCTGGCCGCTTGCGCGATGGCGCTGGCGCGCTTGCGCAAGAGCGGCGTCAGGTCGGCGGGGATCAGCGCGCGGTGGGTGTCGCTGGCGTTGCCGGGCAGCGGCTCAGTGCGCTGGTGCGCGGTGTCGGCGGGGATCAGGCCGGCGGGGAAGGGAAAAGTCTCGAAGCAGGTGGTGGGGGTGTAGCGCGGTCGGTCTTCTAGTGAAGTACCCATGCGCAGCGACCAGAGTTCGTGAAAACGGCTGTGCAGGATGCCGAAGGTGGCGTCGTCGGCGCGGGCGATGGTGATGAGCGCCTGATCCGGTGAGGTTGTTACCGGAAGCCAAACGAAAAAGCGGTATTTAGCATGGGCGATGGTGGCGATGAAACGATCAAGGTTTTGGAAAGCCCGTCGCATTTCTATCCGTGGACGGCCAAAACGCCACCAGAAGTCCCTGAGCGCTGGCTCGGACTTTGTGATGCGCACAGGCTTGACCTTTTGTACAGCATAGGTAAACGGCAGTTCGTAAAGCGAGGCTTCCTGTTCGGTCAGTTCGCTGCCGAAATCAATGATCCATTTGTCCTGCGGGCGGTGACTCAATTCAAAGCCGTTGGCCCAGGGTTTGAGCACGTCGCTATTGGGCCGTCCGTTGGGGTTGGGTTGCGCGAGCCAATGCCGGGCCAGTGCGCCAGCAATTTCGAACTTGGCTTTTTTCGATGCGCCTTGAAAGCTGGCATTGAGGTTTTGCGCAAGGGGCAGGGCCGTCGTCAGATTCAGGGGCTGTTCATCTGAGGAGGATGCGGTTAGATCAGGATAGATACGCGCTACCTCAACGCCGTTGAGGCATACCGGCTCGCCGTCGCCAAAACAAATGAGCGAGACCCGCACGGCTGCGCCTTCGTTGACCCAAGGCTCATCGCTCCATGCGTTGAAAATGTGCGTGGAATGGGCGATGGCTTGCAGCACCTTGCGGCTGGCCCCGCCCCGAATCGAATTGGTTGCCACCAAGCCTGCGGCAACCAGCTTGCCATCGGCAAGCGCGGCGCGCGCGTTTTCAAACCAGTAGCAAACGAAGTCAGCTCCGCCAGGTACGCGGCCAGCATAGGCGCGGTTGAGCGCGTCCAAATAATCCTGCCCCAATTCGCGCCGCTTGCGGCTGACGCCTATGAACGGCGGATTGCCTACGACCACCGTGGCTTGCGGCCATCCGGCTTGCTGACGTTGGCCGTTTTCGCCGGGCAAGGCCAGCAGCGCGTCGCGGCATTCGATTTGTTCCAGCGGCTCCAGCACGGGTTTGAGTTTGAACGGATAGCCTTTGGCGATGCGCCACTGGAGTTCGCCGATCCAGATGCTCACGCGGGCCAGCTCGGCGGCGTATTCGTTGAGTTCAATGCCCAGCACGTTGTGCGGGCCGGTGACCAGGTCTTGCTCGCGGTCCAGCCCTAGGTCGGCGGCCTGCCCGATGGAAAGCAGTTCCATGTCCTTTAGGGCCTTGAGGCCCAGGAACAAAAAGTTGCCGCTGCCGCAGGCGGGATCAAGGATGCGAAAGGCGCTCAATTCGCCCAGCCACTGCGCGAAACGGTCGCGCGTTTTGCGGTAAGCGGCGTCGCCATGCTTTTTGATTCTGGCGGCCAGGGCTTGCAATTCCTGCAAGGTTTGCTTCCATTTCTGGAGCAGCGGGGCGGTGATGACCGGCTCGATGATGCGGCCTATGGTGGCCGGGTCTGTGTAGTGTGCGCCAAGCTGGCTGCGCTTGGCCGGGTCTAGCCCGCGCTCGAACAGGGTGCCGAAGATGGATACGTCGATGGCGCTCCAGTTCAGGGCGGCGGCATTGCGCAGTTCGGTGATGTCGGTGATTTCCAGCTTGGGCACGTCGATGCGCTGGAACAGGCCGCCGTTGAACCAGGGGATGTCGTCGGGGCCGTACAGGCCGCCGCTTTGCATGGTGATAAAGAGTTGGCGCAGGCCATCGGTGAGGCGTTCGCTGGTCAGATGGCGGTTGCCCACCAGCCGCTCGAACATGCGGCCGGGCAGCAGGCCCACGTCTTCGGCAAAGAAGCAGAACAGGCATTGGGTGAGAAAGTGCGCTACCTGGTCGGGGTGATGGCCGCGTCCGCGCAACTGCTCGGCCAGGGTGGCAAAGCTACGCGCGGCTTTTTCGGTGATGTCGCGGTTGGTGGCGTGGGGGCGAAAGCTCTCCGGGTCGGTCCACAGGCGGCGCAGCAGTTCGCGCGGGCCGGGCTGGTCAAGCTGGTCAATGCGGACAGTGTGTGTCTCGCTGGGGTGGCCGTTGAATTGGGTGTGGACGCGGATGGTCAGGCGGTCGCACACGACCAGCAGCGGTGGGTTGCCCAGGTGCAGGCTGTATTGCTGCAACTGACGCAGGGCAGCGTCCAGGTTCTTGCCGGGGGCTTTGTTTTCCCAGGCGAAATGGTCGCGGTAGAACACGTCGGCGTAGCCGCGCGCCTCGCCCAGGATCAGGGAGCGGCGCTCGAAGACGTATTCGCCCGCCGTGTCGCCGCCGCCGGGCTTGGGCACGTTCAGCAGTTCGCACAGGTC
>JAIRQU010000235.1 GCA_031256305.1 Burkholderiaceae bacterium | reverse complement strand
CGGCCTGGTGTTGGGCAGTATTTACGCGCTGATCGCGCTGGGTTACACCATGGTCTATGGCGTCTTGGGCATCATCAATTTCGCCCACGGCGACGTGCTGATGATCGGGGCCATGTCCTCGCTGACAGCCATCACTTTTCTCGACAAGTTCTTTCCCGGCCTGCCCAACTGGCTGACGCTGTTGCTGGCGCTGCTGTTCGCCATGCCGGTGTGCGCCGCCGTGGCGTACATCATCGAACGGGCGGCCTACCGGCGGCTGCGTAACGCCCCGCGCCTGGCGCCGCTGATTACCGCCATCGGCGTATCCATCGTGCTGGAGACGCTGGGCATGATGATCTGGTCGCGCAACCCCCTGCCCTACCCGCAATTGCTGCCGTCCAGCCCGATCAACGTCGGATCGACCGGCGCCACCATCACCGGGCGGGAGATTCTCATCATCGCGGTATCACTGATGGTGATGGGCGCGCTGATGCTGCTGGTCAACCATACCAGGCTGGGCCGCGCCATGCGCGCCGTTGCCGAAAACCCGCGCGTGGCCGGATTGATGGGCGTCAACCCCAATTTCGTGATTTCAGCCACCTTCATGATCGGCGCCGCAATGGCCGCCATTGCCGGCGTGATGATGGCCACCAATTACGGCAGCGTCCACTTCTACATGGGCTTCATCCCCGGCATCAAGGCCTTTACCGCCGCCGTGCTGGGCGGCATCGGCAACCTGGCCGGCGCCATGGTGGGCGGTGTACTGCTGGGGCTGATCGAATCTCTGGGGGCCGGTTACGTGGGCAGTCTGACCGGCGGAGTGTTTGGCTCCAATTACCAGGACGTGTTCGCGTTCATCGTGCTCATCTGCGTGCTGGTGTTCCGTCCATCGGGCATCATGGGCGAGCGCCTGGCCGATCGCGCGTGAAAAGGAAGGCCCGATGACAGAAGACATCCAAACAACCCAAGTCAAAACCGCCGCGCCGCCTAAATTCAAGGCGCCCTGGCAGCGGCGCGCCGCGTTCTACGCCTTTTTGGCGTTGACCGTTTTGGCCCCGTTTCTGGTCGGCGCGGCGGGCGGCAATTACTGGGTGCGCGTGCTTGATTTCGCGCTGCTCTACATCATGCTGGCGCTGGGCCTGAACATCGTGGTCGGCTTTGCCGGGCTGCTGGACATGGGCTATATCGCGTTTTACGCGGTCGGCGCCTACACCATGGCGCTGCTGGGGTCGCCCCACCTGACCGAACATTTCAACTGGATCCACCAGTTGTTCCCGCACGGTCTGCACACCGTGGTCTGGGGCGCGATCCCGGTGGCGGTAGCGGTGGCGGCGCTGTTTGGCATTCTGCTGGGCACGCCCACGCTCAAGCTGCGCGGCGACTATCTGGCCATCGTGACGCTGGGCTTTGGCGAGATCATCCGCATCTTCATGAACAACCTGGACCGCCCGGTCAACATTACCAACGGGCCGCAAGGCATCAACCTGATCGAGCCGGCGCGGCTGTTCGGCCTGGATTTCTCCAGGCCGCATACATGGCTGGGCCTCTCTTTTCCGTCGATTTACCTGTATTACTACCTGTTCGTGCTGGCTGCGGCGGCCATCGTCATCGTCTGCCTGCGCTTGCAGCACTCGCGCATCGGGCGCGCCTGGGTCGCCATCCGCGAGGACGAAACCGCCGCCAAGGCAATGGGCATCAACACCCGCAACATCAAGCTGCTGGCTTTTGCGATGGGCGCGTCGTTTGGCGGCGTGTCGGGGGCGTTGTTCGCGTCATTCCAGGGTTTTGTCTCGCCCGAATCGTTCACCTTCTGGGAGTCGATCTACGTGCTGGCCATCGTGGGGCTCGGCGGCATGGGCCACATTCCGGGCGTGATCCTGGGCGGACTGTTGCTGGTGGGCTTTCAGGAACTGCTGCGCGCGGCGGCCGCGCCCGTGCAGATGTGGCTGTTCCATCAGGTATTCGTGGACGCCGAGGTCATGCGCCAATTGCTGTTCGGGCTGGCGATGGTAGGGGTAATGCTGTACCGCCCGGCGGGGCTGTGGCCCGCGCCGCGCCGGGAAGACCGCCCACGGTTCCGCCCCGACGGAATGCCGCTGTGAGAAAGGCGCGCGCATGAGCAACGAGGCAATTCTTCTTTCGATTCAGAGCGTCAACAAGCGCTTTGGCGGCTTACAGGCGCTCACTGATGTCAGCCTGGAAATCCGCGCCGGTGAAATCTATGGGCTGATCGGCCCCAACGGCGCGGGCAAGACCACGTTCTTCAACGTCATCACCGGCCTGTACAAGCCCGACGCCGGCGCGTTCGTGCTGGACGGCCAGCATTACCGGCCCACGGCCGTACACGAGGTTGCCAAAGCCGGCATTGCCCGCACGTTCCAGAACATCCGCCTGTTCGGCGACATGACCGCGGCGGAAAACGTCATGGTGGGCCGCCATGTGCGCACCAGGGCCGGACTGATCGGCGCGGTCTTTCGCACCCAGGCGGCGCGCGCGGAAGAAGCATCCATTACCGCCTGGGCGAACGACTTGCTGGACTACGTGGGCATCGGCCAATACGCCCATTACACCGCGCGCAACCTCTCCTACGGCCACCAGCGCCGCCTGGAAATCGCCCGCGCGCTGGCCACGCAGCCCAAGTTGCTGGCGCTCGACGAACCGGCCGCGGGCATGAACGCCACCGAGAAAGTGGAACTGCGCGGCCTGCTGGAAAAAATCCGCGCCGACGGCAAAACCATTCTGCTGATCGAACACGACGTCAAACTGGTGATGGGCCTGTGCGACCGCCTGACCGTGCTGGACTACGGCAAGGTCATCGCGCAGGGCCTGCCGCAGGACGTACAGCGCGACCCGGCCGTGATCGAGGCGTACCTGGGCGCCAGCGCGCA
>JAIRQU010000221.1 GCA_031256305.1 Burkholderiaceae bacterium | reverse complement strand
ATCCGCGCAAGCGCTTGCACCAGGCGGTCTTTTGCCTGGCGTTGGGGCGCGTCACTGGGCGGGTAGCCGTGCATGCACGAGTACATGCAGGCGCCAATGGCGTAGATGTCCGTCCACGGCCCCATGCTGGAATCACGCTGGTACATCTCCGGCGCGGCAAAGCCGGGCGTGTACATGGGCCGCACGAAATTGCTGCCCTTGTTGATGACCTCGCGCGCCGCGCCAAAATCGATCAGCACCGCGCGGTTGTCCTCGGTAACGTAGATGTTGGCCGGCTTGATGTCTAGGTGCAGCATCTTGTTCTGGTGTACCACGCGCAAGCCGCGCAGCACTTCATCGAACAAGCTCAGGATCGTCGATTCGCGCAGAACTTTTTCTTTTTTCAGTTCGCGCGCGGTGACGATGAAGTCCTGGAGCGAATCGCCTTCCAGGTAATCCATGACCATGTAAACCGTTTCATTCTGGCGCAGGAAGTTGAGCACGCCCACTATCGAGGGATGCGAAATCTGCGCCAGCGCCCGGCCTTCCTCGAAAAAGCTCTTGAGGCCTAGGCGGTACAGCGGCACCTTTTCGGGCGCCACGTGCGGGGTCAGCTCGCCGGGCGCGCGCGTAGCCAGCGACGCGGGCAGGTATTCCTTGATGGCAACTTGCTGGCCGTCCTTGTCCGCGGCCTGATAGACCACGCCAAAACCGCCCGCCGCGATTTTGCGCAACACGCGATAACCGCCGATCTGGGTATCGGGCGGCAAGGAGGCGGGCTTGGGTTTGGCTGCGGCAGCGGACGGCATAAACTGCGCTATGTGATTCCCGAATGGTCGAGATAGGAGATCAGCATGGCAGTTTACAGTATGACCGGTTATGCCAGCGGACAGGCCCTGGCTCAGGACTGGGCGGACGGTCGCGCCGCGCCTGGGCGCGAAGAAACCTTCGCTTCTGGCATGGAAACGTGGCGGCTGGGCGTTGAATTGCGCGCCGTCAACAGCCGCTTTCTTGATCTGGTACTGCGCCTGCCCGACGAGTTGCGCGCGCAGGAACCGCCGCTGCGCGAACTGCTCGCGCAGCGGCTCAAGCGCGGCAAAGTCGAATTGCGCGTGACTTTTGACGCGGGCAATGCTACTCGCATTGCCACCCCGGCGCTTGATTTGTTGCAGCGCCTGGCCAGCGTGCAGGAGCAAATCCGTGTCTGGTTGCCGCAGGCGCCTCTGCTTTCGACGGACGAGGTGTTGCGGCTGGCCAGTAATGGGCAGGCCGTGCCGGCGGCGGTGCTGGAGCGAATTCAAGCCGCGTTGCTGCCGTTGGCCCGGCGGGTCGTGGATGATTTGCTGACCGCGCGCGCGCGGGAAGGTGCGCGTCTAGCCGATTTGCTGCGCGAGCGCGTTACCGGCTTGCGCCAACTGGCCGCCCAAGCCCGGCCATTGGTGCCGCAAGCCGTCGCCACGCAGCGCGAAAAGTTTCTGACCCGCTGGCGCGAAGCGCTGGGCACGGCCCAGGATGAAGGGAGCGACGTTGTATTACCCGCCACCCAAGCGGCCCAGGAACGGGCGCTGGCCGAAGCTGCGGCCTATGCCATGCGCATTGACGTGGCCGAGGAGCTGGAACGCCTGGCCGCACATTTGGATGAGATCGAGGCGCTCCTGCGGCGCGGCGGCGAATTGGGCAAACGCCTGGATTTTTTAATCCAGGAACTGCACCGCGAGGCCAATACCCTGGGCAGCAAATCCGCCACTATCGGCCTGACGCGCATCTCGGTGGATATGAAGGTGTTTATCGAACAAATGCGCGAGCAGGTGCAGAACCTGGAGTAACGAAGGCGCGCTAATTTACACGGTTCCGCCGGGCAGCGCCTTGACGCCGTGTCCGGGTTCCAGCCGCGCGGGAGAGACGTATTCGCGCCGGTACAGCTCGAAGGGCAGCGCATCCAGCGCCTCGATGCGGGCTTGCTCGTCCAGCGACGCGTGCGCCAGTTGCGCAAAGCGCTGGCGCAGTGCGTCGGGGTAGGGCAGGGCCATGATTGCCGCGCGCGCGGCGTGCGATTGCGCCAGCGCAAAGGCGGTAAAGCGGTCGGCGTACTGGGCGGTGATGGCTTGCAGTACCCGCGCGGCGGGCAGTTGGCGCGGCGCGGCAGCCAGCGACGCAATCCGCGCCAGCGCGTCGCGGTAGGCCGTGCCTTCGTGCAGGGCGGCGTCCATTACAGCAGCCAGCAGCGGCAGGTGATGGAGAATTTCCGCCATCCAATCGGTTAGCGCAATGGGTTGCCCGCCGCGTTGCAGCATCAGGCCCGGCTCGCGCCCGCGCGCGGCGGCAAGCTGCTGGTTGCGCTTGACCTCGGCGATTTCTTGCGGGCTGTCCCGCGGACTGTCGGCCAGCAGGCAGTACAGCAGAAACAAGTCGATAAAACGCGCGGTATCGGCCGTGATGCCAATGGGCACGAAGGGATCCAGGTCCAGCACGCGCACCTCGACGTATTCCACGCCGCGTTCACGCAACGCATGAAGGGCGCGCTCGCCCGATGAAACGACCCGTTTGGGCCGGATCGTGCCGTAGAACTCGTTTTCGATTTGCAGCAGCGTGGTTGAGAGCTGGTTGTAGTCGCCTCCCGGTCCTTGGATGCCGACGGCTTCGTATGGCGGGTAGGGTTGGGTCAGCGCCGCTTGCAGCGATGCGGCATAGCTTTCCAGGTCGTTGTAACTGACGGTCAGCGTGGCCTGGGCATCGCTCTGGTAGCCCAGGCGCCCCATGCGCAGCGAGGTAGCCCAAGGCGCATACAGCGTACTGTTCGTGCCCAGCGGCTGCAAGTCGTGCTGACGGCCCGCGACAAAAGTCGAACACACGGCGGGGGACGCGCCAAACAGATACAGCAGCGCGAAAGCCTGACGGCGGAAATTGCGGATCAGGCCGAAGTACTGATCGCTGGTCACGCCCGGCAGCGACCAGTTGTAGTGGATGCCCGAAATGGTCTGCATCCGCCGGCCATAGCGGTGCGACAGGCCCATGCGATAAACGCGCCGGGCGCGCCCGACATTGGAAGCGCCGTACTGCGCAATCGGGATGGCCTCGTCCACCGGCAGTCCGCAGGGCATGGAGGCCGCCCACAGCATTTCGCCCGCATCCGCATTCGCATCGTGTTGGCCGTTGCCGCCCAGCGCCGCCAGCGCGCGATGGACGGTCTGGTGGATGTGCGTCAGCTCGGCCAGGCAGGCGGGCACCTGGCCATGCACGCCGGTGACCAGCTCGATTTGCGATTCGCTGAAATCGGTGGTGATGTTGGGATGCGTCAGCGGCGATCCCAGCGCCGCCGGATGGGGCGTGCGCGCCAGTTGCCCGTCCGGCTGTACGCGCAGGCTTTCTTTTTCGATGCCGCGACGGATGCCGCGCAGACGTTCCGGCGCAAGACTTGCGGCGCGTTTCATCAGTTCAGTCATGTCATGGTCGCTTCAAGGATGAACGCTGAAGGTAACACATGATTTGGGCGGCTGCCCGGTCAGATAAAGGCCTGGCGTGGGGCAAGGGATCGGAAGTTCGGGCGTGTTGGACTGATTTTCGCCATGCGTTGCTAGGCGCGGTGAGAATCAGCCGCGCGCCGGAACACCAGGTCCCGCACGTCATGTCCCAGGCGCAGACCGCGTTGCTCGAATTTGGTGGCGGGGCGGTAATCGGGGCGGGGCGCGTAGCCATCGGCGGCGCTGGCGGTGTTGACCAGCAAAGGCTCGGCGGCCAGCACGGCCAGCATTTGCTGGGCGTAGGGCTGCCAGTCGGTGGCGCAGTGCAGATAGCCGCCGGGCTTGAGGCGCTCGGCGGCCAGCCGCGCGAACGGCGGCTGGATCAGGCGGCGCTTGTGGTGGCGCTTTTTATGCCAGGGGTCGGGAAAGAAGATGTGCAGACCATCCAGGGTGCCCGGCGCGACCATGCGCGTGAGCACTTCTACGGCGTCGTGGCGCAGGATACGGATGTTTTCCAG
>JAIRQU010000196.1 GCA_031256305.1 Burkholderiaceae bacterium | reverse complement strand
CGATCCCGCGCCGTCGGCGGCCACCACCCAATCGGATTGAATTTCGTAGGGGCCGTCCTGCGTGTCCACGCGCAGCGCCGCGCTCTTGGCGTCGTTGCGCACGATCTCGACCACCCGGTGGCCCCAGCGAAAATCAATCAGCGGCTGCTTTTGAATGGCCTCGACCAGAAACTGCTCCAGATACTGCTGCTGGTGGTTGAGCATGGGGCCAAAGCGGTCGTCGGCGTCGTAGGGCATGTCCAGCCGGAACGTACGCTGGCCGCGGTAGTACGAATTGCCGTAACGCCACGGCAGGCCTGTGGCGGTCAGGGGCTTGTCCACGCCGGCCTGTTGCAGGATTTCCATCGACCGGCGGGTAAAACAGATCGCCCGGCTGCCCAGCGACACCTGGCGCTCCGATTCCAATAGCACGCAAGTCACGCCAAATTTGGCCAATTCAAGCGCCGCCACCATGCCCACCGGGCCGGCGCCGACGATCACCACGGGGTGCTGGTGCTGCTGGCGGCCATCCAATTCCGGCGGATGTTGATAGGGATAGACCTTGTACTCGTAATAAATCGAGTGTCGGGGGGCGGTGCTTGGGGTGTGCATACGCGGAAGGCTCCTGAAGAGAAAACATGCTCCACCCCGGTCGCCCGCTGGATATGCGGGCCGCAAACCGGCGTGAAACGCAGAACCGACAGTATTCCGGCACGCGCGCCGCGCGGCTACTCCCATTTGGGAGCAACGCGGATCAGGAAAACCCTGAGGCCCTCAATAAAACACAATCATCCAATCGGGCCGCATCAGCCTTGGGGCTGTGGCGCTCCGCTGGCGTAATTCCCAGGGCAGAAACGGGTTCCCGTCCGGCTTTAACAGGCCCTGACCGCGGCAAACAATTGGCGCTGGCCCGAAATGCCCAGCCGCTGGTACGCGCGCTTTTGGTAGGAGATGACGCTGGAGGGCTGCACGCCCAGTTGCTGCGCGATTTCGGGCGTCGCGCGGCCGTCCAGAATGCCGCACAAGACTTCGCGTTCGCGCGAGGTCAATTCCGGACACAGTTGCATCAAACGGTCGTTGACCGAGCTGCCAGGCGCCGCGCGCCGGTTGTACAGCGCCCAATGCCGCGCGAGGGCCTGCACGAGCAGCGGCGCGGCGGTTTGAACGCGGTCGATTTCGGCCGGCTCAAACCCGCCGCCCTGATCGTTGCGGTAGAAATTGACCGACAGCCAAACACTGCCGGGCTGCGGCGCGAGCAGCGTCAGACGCTCGGATACGCTGGGCCGCAAATAGCACATGTGCCGATAGGTTTCGTGCGCAATATCGGCCCGGCTCTGCTGGCACAACACGGGCAGCGCCGCAGCCTCTGGCGCATCCAGGAAAGGCCGGATGCCATCAAGCGCATAAAAACGCCGCGCATAAATATCGGCCACCGTGCGCAGATAAGAACCGCCCCGGTAATCGGCCACCGACAACGTGCGCGGCCGCCCCGCCTGATGAACAAATACGGTGCACTGCGCAATGGCGGGCAGATCGTCAAACAGCCCCAGTACCGCCTGCGCAAAAGCGCGGTCTTCGTCTCTGCCCAGCGCTGCAATCAGCGCGGCGGCCCAATCCAGCATGGACAAGCTGTGCGGCGTATGGGAATTGATCTGCCAAGTGCGCATGGAACGATACACGGTCAATGGTGAAATGTTATTGCCATGTGCAGAAACGATGGGGTAACCCGCCGTTAATCCCTGATGCAGAAATGGCCTAACCCCGCCTTGGGCAAGCGGTCTTGATCCCGGTCATGGCCGGAATGGGCTTTGACTCGGAAAAACAAACACCGCCCGCAGGCGGCGTTTCAGCAAAATTACGGGCAAACGCGCTGCCCAATCGCCTTAACCGGCGGACGGTTTTTTATCCGCGTCCGATTCGAGCTGTGGCAGCATCGACCCGCCGCCCAGATGCAGCAGGCCGGTCTGGGCATACACGGCCAGCTTGCCGCGCGTGTCGGTAATGTCCAGGTTGCGCATGGTCAACTGGCCGATGCGGTCCAGCGGGGTGAAAGGCGCGTTTTCCACCTTTTCCATCGACAGGCGTTCGGGTGCGTAGGTCAGGTTGGGCGATTCGGTATTCAGGATGGCGTAGTCGTTGCCGCGCCGCAGCTCCAGCGTCACCTCGCCGGTGATGGCGCGCGCCACCCAGCGCTGGGCAGTTTCGCGCAGCATGATGGCCTGCGGGTCGAACCAGCGGCCCTGATACAGCAGGCGGCCGAGCTTGAGGCCATTGATGCGGTACTGCTCGATGGTGTCCTCGTTGTGAATGCCCGTGACCAGCCGCTCGTAAGCGGCAAACAGCAGCGCCATGCCCGGCGCTTCGTAGATGCCGCGGCTCTTGGCCTCGATGATGCGGTTTTCGATCTGGTCGCACATGCCCAGGCCGTGCCGCCCGCCGATGCAGTTGGCCTCCAGCAGCAGATCGACCGGGCTAGCAAAGCTCTGGCCGTTCAGGGCCACCGGCGCGCCGTCCTCAAAGCGCACCCGCACCTCTTCGGGCGCGATGGCCACGTCGTCGCGCCAGAACGCCGCGCCCATGATGGGCTGCACGATGCGGATGCCGCTGTTCAGGTACTCCAAATCCTTGGCCTCGTGCGTGGCACCGAGCATGTTGGAGTCGGTCGAGTACGCCTTTTCCGCCGACATCTTGTAGTCGAACCCGGCCTTTTGCAAAAAGGCCGACATTTCCGCGCGCCCGCCCAGCTCGTCGATAAACCGCTGATCCAGCCACGGCTTGTAAATCTTCAGTTGCGGATTGGCTACCAGCCCATAGCGGTAGAAGCGCTCGATGTCGTTGCCCTTGAAGGTGCTGCCGTCGCCCCAGATGTTGACGCCGTCTTCCTTCATCGCAGCCACCAGCATGGTGCCCGTCACCGCCCGGCCCAGCGGGGTGGTGTTGAAGTAGAGCGTGCCCGCCGTGCGAATGTGGAAAGCCCCGCATTGCAGCGCCGCGATGCCTTCATGCGCCAGTTGCGTGCGGCAGTCGATCAGACGCGCCTTTTCAGCGCCGTAGGCCAGCGCCTTGCGCGGAATGGCCTCGTAATCGCTCTCGTCGGGCTGGCCCAGGTGGGCGGTGTAGGCATAGGGAATAGCGCCTTTCTGGCGCATCCACAACAGGGCGGCGCTGGTGTCCAGGCCGCCGGAAAAGGCGATGCCGACCTTCTGGCCGGCGGGCAGGGATTGCAGGATGGTGGACATGGCGAGACACGCAAATGAAGCGCCGTATTGTCCGCCATGCCGCGCCGGGCTGCCGCCGGGTTTGGGCATGTGCTATTTGCCGCTGTTCTCGACCAGGCGCACGCAGGCCGTGCATTGCTGAACCCATTGCGCGTAGCGCCTGGGAATGGGCACTTTCAACATGCCGCCCTGTACCGTGCTGGTATACAAGCAGACCGGTTTTTCCTGGGAATGGCTGTCGTCGATTTTTTCAATCTGAAACAATACCCATGTAATTTCCGATCCATCCGGTTGATTACTTTTTACGGCCAAAGTGCCCGCTCCGCCTTCAGAAAAGCCAATAGGAACATCATCAGATGCTCTTGGAATCGGAAACGGCGCGGCATTCATGAATCCAAAGATCGAATCGTGCTGCATTATACTGGCGCGCGCATACGGCCAGACGACTTGGCGCAGGAAGTCTTGATCGGCGAAATGCCTATCACCCTCCCCGAATCTGAAATGCTGCATTAACTGTTGAAGCGGCGGTAGAGAGCCTGCTACTGTGCCCCACAGCCCTGCCAGCATTAATTCGGTATGCGCACTCGCATCGCGCATCATGTGGAACCGCTTGCCGCTGGCCAGCCATTGATCGACCGCCGCCGCTTCGCGCCGCGAAATCACTGAATCGGCATCGCGGAACAACACGCGCTGCATTTGCGGGTCGT
>JAIRQU010000192.1 GCA_031256305.1 Burkholderiaceae bacterium | reverse complement strand
CGACGGCGCCGCGGTGACGCGGGCGTCGTCGGCGCGGTTGAGCACATTGGGCACGATCAACGCGGCCAGCACGCCGATGATGACCAGCACGACCATCAGTTCGATCAGCGTGAAACCGCGCGCGGCGCGGGAAGATCGCGGTGGAAAACGGAACATGGCGCGTTTTGCTTTGGGTTGCGGGTTGAAAATTTTGGTGGCGAAGCGTTTTTATTTTGAGGTTTGCAGACCCATCATAATTCCCCGCATGTGTCATTTTCTTTCGCGCCGGTTATGAGGATCGCGCCCGCTCCGCGCCTTGCCGCGGCGCTGATTACGCTGGCGCTGTGGGCGTTGGCGGCGGCCAGTGTGTTGTATTGGGTCTGGCGCGTACAAGCGCCGCCGGAAGTCGATGCGCCGGTGGCGGGTAATCCGGGGGATTTGGAGCAGGCCGCCGATCCGCAAGCCGTGGCGCGCGCCTTGGGCGCCACCGGCGCGCGCGTGGCGGCAGGCACGGGAGATGGGCGCTTTGTCTTGCGCGGCGTGGTGACGCACGGCCCGGACTCCGGCGCGGCGCTGATCGCGGTTGACGGCAAGCCGCCCAGGCCAGTGCGGGTGGGCGCGCCGGTCATGGATGCCGATGGCTGGACGTTGCGCGCCGTCACGCCGCGCGGCGCGGTGCTCGCCAACGGCGTGCGCGCGGTGTCGTTGGACGTGCCCAAGCCCGATGCGCGCCTGGATACCTATGCGAATCAGCAGCCGCAGGCGCCATACGGTTCGCGCCCCGATGTGCGCATACCCGCCCCGGCCATGCCATCGGCGGTACAGCGCGGCCCCGGCCTGATGGCGCCGCGCTCGCCGCAACAGCCCTGAGACCCCATTCATGCTCAAGCTCTACATCGGCAACAAAAATTACTCGTCGTGGTCCATGCGGCCCTGGGTGCTGCTCAAGCAGGCTGGCATCGCGTTCGAGGAGGTCAAATTGCGTTTCGACTCGTTGGATGCCGGTTCGGACTTCAGGCGCGCCATCGCGGACATCAGCCCGGCGGGTAAAGTGCCAGTGCTGGTCGATGGCGATCTGACGGTCTGGGACTCTTTGGCCATTGCCGAATACCTGGCCGAGCGTTTCCCCGAAAAACAGCTTTGGCCCGCCGACGCCGGGGCGCGCGCCCGCGCCCGCAGCGTCTGCGCCGAAATGCACGCGGGCTTTACCGCGCTGCGCAGCCATTGCGGCATGAATATTGAAGCGGCGCTGCCCGATGCCGGTGCGCGTCTGTGGCGCGAGCAGCCCGCCGTGCGCGCCGATGTCGAACGCATCGCGCGCCTGTGGCAAGACCTGCTGACTGGGCATGAAGACCGGCTGTTGTTCGGCCACTTCACCATCGCCGACGCCTTTTTTGCGCCGGTCTGTATGCGGCTGGTGACCTATGCGCTGCCCGTGCCCGATGACATCACCGCTTATGTGCGGCGCGTGCAGGCGCTGCCCGGCGTGGCGGCCTGGATGGCCGATGCCTTGGCCGAGCATGACTTCCGGCCCTTTCAAGAGCCGTATCGGTCAGCCCCGTAAACGCTGGCGGTGCGCAAAGCGATGCGGGTCTATCTGGTCGGCGGCGCGGTGCGCGACGGGTTGCTGGGTCTGCCGGTGCAGGATAGCGACTGGGTCGTCGTTGGCGCCACGCCGCAAGACATGGTGGCCCAGGGCTATCAGCCCGTGGGCCGGGACTTTCCGGTATTCCTGCACCCGCAAACGCACGAGGAATACGCGCTGGCGCGCACCGAGCGCAAGAGCGGGCGCGGCTACCGGGGCTTTACCGTCTATGCCGATCCCGGCGTTACGCTGGAACAGGACCTGGCGCGGCGCGACCTGACCATCAACGCCATCGCGCAAGACGCCAGCGGCGCGCTGATCGACCCTTTCGGCGGCCAGCGCGATTTGCGGGACAAGGTGCTGCGGCACGTAACCGACGCCTTCCGCGAAGACCCGGTGCGCATCCTGCGCGTGGCGCGCTTCGCGGCGCGCTTTGCCGGCTTTGCCATCGCGCCCGAAACCCTGGCCCTGATGCGCGGCATGGTGACTGCGGGCGAGGTGGCGCATCTGGTGCCTGAACGCGTGTGGCAGGAACTGGCGCGCGGCCTGATGGAAGCGCACCCGGCGCGGATGCTGGAGGCGCTGCGCGCGTGCGGCGCGCTGGCCGTGGCGCTGCCCGAAGTCGATGGTCTGTGGGGCGTGCCCCAGCCGATCCAGCATCACCCCGAAGTCGACACCGGCGCGCATCTGCTGCTGGCGCTGGACATGGCCGCGCAACTGACTGCGCCGCTGGCCGTGCGCTACGCGGTGCTCGCGCACGATCTGGGCAAGGGCGCAACCCCTGCCAGCATCCTGCCGCGCCACATTGGTCACGAGCAGCGTGGCGCGCCGTTGGCCGCGGCCTTGAGCGCGCGCTTGCGCGCGCCCGCCGACTGCGCTGGCCTGGCTGATCTGGTCGCGCGCGAACATGGCCACAACCACGCCAGCGGCGCGCTGAACGCGCAGGCGCTGGTACGCCTGCTGGAGCGGTGCGACGCCTTGCGTCGGCCCGAACGCTTTGCGCAGGCGCTGCTGGCGTGCGAATGCGACGCGCGCGGGCGGCTGGGGCGCGCCGATGCCGCATACCCGCAGCGTCCGCGTCTGCTGGCTGCGCTGTCGGCGGCGCAAGCGGTCGATACCGCCGCCATCGCCGCCGCGGCGCAAGCGTCTGGCGAACGCGGTCCGGCCATCGGCGCGCGCATTAGTGCCGCGCGCGCACAGGCCGTCGCCCGAACTTTGAATACTGAAGGAAAGAAGGCCCCATGACACCACTGGACATCGTGATTCTGGCCGCGGGCAAGGGCACCCGCATGAAAAGCCGGTTGCCCAAGGTGCTGCACCGCTTGGCCGGCCAGCCGCTGTTGGCGCACGTGCTGGACGCGGCGGCGGCGTTGCAACCGCGCGCCATCATCGTTGTCACCGGCCACGGCGCGGCGGAAGTCCAAGCGTTTTGCGCAGCGTATCCATTGCACGCGGTGCAAACCGTGCGGCAGGAGCCGCAGCGCGGCACGGGCCACGCGGTGCAGCAGGCCGCGCCGTGGCTGCCCGATGACGGCGTGGCGCTGATCCTCAACGGCGACGTGCCGCTGGTCGAGCCGGAAACGCTGCGTCAACTGATCGCGCTTGCCAGCGACGATGCCCTCGCGCTGCTCACCGTGGACACTGGCGAAGACGCCGGCGCCTATGGCCGCATCGAACGCGCCCCGGACGGCGCGGTGCGCGCCATCGTCGAGGCCAAGGACGCCAGCCCCCGGCAGCGCGCCCTGACCGAGTGGTACAGCGGCGTCATGGCCGCGCCCGCGCGGCGGCTCAAGCGCTATCTGGGGCGGCTTACCGATGACAACGCTCAGCAGGAGCTGTATCTGACCGACGTAGTGCGGCACGCCGCCGACGAGGGCGCCAGCATCGCGGCGCTGCGCATCGTTGATGCCGTGCAGGTTGCCGGCGTCAACAGCCCGGCGCAATTGGCCGCGCTGGAGCGCGCTTGTCAGGCGCGCCGCGCCGCCGCGCTGATGGACGCCGGCGTGCGGCTGGCCGACCCGGCGCGGCTGGACGTGCGCGGCCCTCTGCGCTGCGGGCAGGACGTGGAAATCGACATTGGCTGCATCTTTGAAGGGCCGGTCACGCTCGGCGACGGCGTGCGCATCGGCGCGCACTGCGTCATCGCCCGCGCGCGCATCGAAGCTGGCGCGGTCATCCAGCCGTTCACCCACATCGATGGCGGTGACAAAGGCGTGGTTGTCGGGCCTGGCGCGCAGGTAGGCCCCTATGCCCGCCTGCGGCCCGGCGCGCGGCTGGACGCGCGGGTGCATATCGGCAACTTCGTCGAAGTCAAGAACTCGCGCCTGGCCGAGGGCGCCAAGGCCAACCACCTGGCCTATCTGGGCGATGCCGAGGTCGGCCCGCGCGTCAACTATGGCGCGGGCAGCATCACCGCCAACTACGATGGCGTCAACAAGCACCGTACCGTTATTGGCGCGGACGCGCATATCGGCAGCAACTGCGTGCTGGTTGCGCCCGTTGCCATTGGCGCGGGCGGCACCGTGGGCGCGGGTTCCGTCATTACGCAGGACACGCCGCCCGGTGCGTTGAGTCTGGCGCGCGGGCGGCAGACGGTCAAGGCGGACTGGGTTGATCCGGCCAGGGCCAATCCATGAATTGGCCGGGCTTGCCGAAAATTTTTTCGGGGGCTTGCGCATTAGGTCAAAACAGTGCTACACTACATGGCTTCGCTGATCGCTGCACTCCACGGAGCGCGACAGTCAGCGAAGCCGCCACGAAAGGCATTGGTCTTGAATGGCGGGCTGGGGTTGGCGCCTTGCGGCAGGCTTTTTATGAGAGCTTCCGGCGGTGCGATAAAAGACCCCAGCGCTTGACAGGTCTTTTCAAGATGTGTCATAATACACGGCTCGACTGATCGCAGTTGAGTTGAGCGAAAAATGAAGTTTCTTTCGCGGGTTCATTAAAAACATACAGCCGATAAGCGTGGGCGTTTGATGGCGATTGCCAAAAAATTGCTCATGCTATACAGAAGTGAAGTTCACTTCAATTCCGTTTATACATGAGTTACTTCAAGATCGAACTGTAGAGTTTGATCCTGGCTCAG
>JAIRQU010000060.1 GCA_031256305.1 Burkholderiaceae bacterium | reverse complement strand
ACTGAACCGATCAAGCCTTGCTCTGCGCGGCGGCCACCTGCGCGGCGACCTCGGCGGCAAAGTCGTCCTGCCTTTTCTCGATGCCCTCGCCCACCACGTAAAGCGTGAAGCCCTTGATCGTGGTGTTCTTTTCCTTGAGCATCTGCTCGACGGTTTGCTTGTCGTTCTTGACGAAGGGCTGGCCCAGCAGCGCCGCTTCTTTCAGGAATTTCTGCACGCTGCCCTCGATGCGCTTGGCCACGATGTCAACCGGTTGGGGCTTCTTGCCCGCGGCCTCGGCGGCCTTGCGGTCTTCTTCGGCTTTGGCGGCGGCCACGGCGCGCTCGCGCTCGACCAGCTCGGCGGGCACGTCGTTGCTGGCCAGCGCCACCGGCTTCATGGCCGCCACGTGCATCGCCACGTCCTTGGCGGCGGTGGCGTCGCCTTCGTATTGCACCAGCACGCCGATGCGCGTGCCATGCACGTAGCTCGCCAGCTTGCCGCCGCCGGCCTTGCGCACAAAGCGGCGCAGGCTCATGTTCTCGCCGATCTTGCCGATCAGGCCCTTGCGCACGTCTTCCAGCGTGGGGCCAAAGCCGTCCTGCTGGTAAGGCAGGGTGGCCAGGGCCGCCGCGTCGGCGGGGGCTTTTTCGGCGGCCAGCCGGGCCGCGGCCTGGGCCAGGGCGATGAAGCTGTCGTTCTTGGTCACGAAGTCGGTTTCGCAGTTGACCTCGACCAGCGCGCCGGTCTCGCCGCTGATGAAAGCGGCCACCACGCCTTCGGCGGTAACGCGGCTGGCGGCCTTGCCGGCCTTGGTGCCCAGCTTGACGCGCAGGATTTCCTCGGCCTTGGCTATGTCGCCATCGGCCTCGGTCAGCGCTTTTTTGCACTCCATCATCGGGGCATCGGTCTTGGCGCGCAATTGGGCGACCATGCTTGCGGTGATTGCCATGTCAGTTCTCTCTCTTGTGTTTGCTGTTGTGTAAGGGTCTGCGGGGAGCGGATGCGAAAAAGGGGCTGTTGACGCCCCTTGCGCTACTCGCCGGTCAGGGCGGGTTGGGCCAAGTTTAGGCTGCCGCTTCGTCCTCGACTTCGATGAATTCGTCCTCGCCGTTTTCGGCGACGGCATGAACCACCTCATTGATCGCGTTGGCTTTGCCTTCGAGCACCGCGTCGGCCATGTCGCGCACATACAGCAGCACGGCCTTGGCCGAATCGTCGTTGCCCGGAATCACGTAGTCGATGCCATCGGGGCTGTGGTTGGTATCGACCACGCCGATGATCGGAATGCCCAGCTTCTGCGCCTCGGTCACGGCAATCTTGTGGTAGCCCACGTCGATGACGAACAGCGCGTCGGGTAGGGCGTTCATGTCCTGGATGCCGCCGATGTTCTTTTCCAGCTTGTCGAGTTCGCGCTGGAACAGCAATTGCTCTTTCTTGCTCATGGATTCAAGCCCGGCCTCCTGCTGCGCCTTCATGTCCTTGAGGCGTTTGAGGGATGTCTTGACGGTCTTGAAGTTGGTCAACATGCCGCCCAGCCAGCGCTGATCGACGAAGGGCATGCCCGCGCGCTGGGCTTCCTGCGCCACGATCTCGCGCGCCTGGCGCTTGGTGCCCACGAACAAAATGGTGCCGCGGTTGGCCGCCAGTTGTCTGGCGAACTCAGTCGCCTCCTGGAACATCGGCAGCGACTTTTCCAGGTTGATGATGTGGATCTTGTTGCGGCTGCCGAAGATGAACGGCGCCATCTTTGGGTTCCAGAAGCGCGTTTGGTGCCCAAAATGGACGCCGGCTTCCAGCATTTCACGCATGGTCACGGACATGCAATACCTCTTAATAAGCGAAGGTTGGGTCTAGAATCGCAGCCCGTTCAACCGGCGCAACAAAACTTGCGGCGGCACCTTGTGGGGCTGGTTCGCGGATACCGCGCGGCGTCAAACGCCAAGCGGACTTTGCCGATAACATCAGCAAAACTTTTAAATGATAGCACATACCCATTTCCACCCGGTTTTTGACTCATCCTCGGCCGGCATGGCCTAGGCGGCCTGTCCCGCAACTGCCCCGGTTCATCGCGTTCCCATGCACATTGCCATCATCGGCGCCGGTATTGCCGGCGTGACCACGGCCTACGAGCTGGCCCAGGACGGACATGCCGTCACGGTTTTCGAGCGTCACGGCAGCGTGGCCGAAGAAGCGAGCTTTGCCAATGCCGGGGTTGTCGCGCCGGGTTTTACCGCGCCTTGGCGCGCCTCGCACTGGCTGCGCCGTTTCTGGGGCCGTCAGCGGGCGGCGCTGCGGCTGACCTGGCCGCTTTCAAGCGAGGACCTGGCCTGGTTGCGCCGTCAGCGGCGCGCCAGCTTTGCCGACACCCGCGCCATCAATCAAGCGGCCATGCAGCGCTTGGCAACCTACAGCCGCGCCCGGTTGCACCAGGTGGCCGGGCAACTCGATTACACCTTCGACCGCGTTGAGGGCTTGCTGATACTGCTGCGCACCGAGCGCGAGCGCGAGCGCGCGCAGCCCACCCTGGTGCGGCTGCGCGACGCGGGCGCACCCTGCCGCGAGGTGGACGCCGACGAAGCGCGCCGAATCGAGCCGGCCCTGCATCCGGCCACGCCGCTGGCCGGCGCTATCCAGGTGCCGGATGCCGAAGCGGGCAACTGCCGCCAGTTCGCCGTCATCGTGCGCGACGCGGCGCAGCAATTGGGCGCGCAATTTGTCTTTAACGCCGCGGTCGCGCTCAATCCCGCGCAGCCCGCCAGTCTGTGGATCGCGGGTCAGGATGCGCCGTATTCGTTTGATGCCGTTGTGCTGTGCGCGGGGGTGGCTGCGGGCGAGCTGCTGGCGCCGCTGGGCATCCGCCTGCCGCTGGCGGCTGTTTACGGCTATTCGCTCAGTGCATCCGTGGCCGAGCCAGTGCTCGCGCCGCGCGCCGTCGTGCTCGACCGGGATATTGCCATCACCTGCCTGGGCCGGCGCGTGCGCGTGGCCGGTCTGGCGGAAATCGGCGGCGGCGGCCGTGATGACGCTGGCGGCGTCCTGAAACTGCCTGAATGGGCCGAGCAACGGCTGTACCGCGCCCTTACCGACTGGTTTCCCGCAGCCGCCAGTCTGACCAACGGCGTGCAGATTTGGCGCGGCGCGCGGCCCATGCTGCCCGACGGCCCGCCTGCGCTGGGCGCCAGCGGCGCGCCGGGTTTGTGGCTCAACATCGGTCATGGCGCTTACGGCTGGAGCATGGCCTGCGGCGCGGCGCGCATCATCGCCGATCAGATCGCGGGCCGCGCGTCCGACATCGACTTGCACGGGCTGGGCGTGGAACGGTTTCGCTAGGCACAATGGGTATCACGTGTCACGGCGCATTCGATAAGGAGTCTTCAGCATGAACCAGCCATCCGTTTACACGCCGCCGCGGGTGTGGACGTAGAACAAAGCCAACGGCGGACGTTTTGCCAGCACCAACCGCCCCGTTGCCGGGGCCACGCATGAGCAGGCGCTGCCGGTAGGCCGCCATCCGTTGCAGCTTTACTCGCAGGGTACGCCCAACGGCGTCAAGGTGACGGTGATGCTTGAAGAGCTGCTGGCGCTTGGACGCGAGGGCGCGCAATACGACGCCTGGCTGATCCGCATCGGCGCGGGCGATCAGTTCGGCAGCGGCTTTGTCGCCATCAACCCCAACTCCAAGATACCGGCGCTGGTGGATCACAGCGGGCCGGCGCCAATCCGCGTTTTCGAGTCGGGCGCGATCCTGCTGTATCTGGCCGAAAAGTTTGGCGCGTTCGTGCCAACGGCCCCCGCCGCGCGCGCCGAGTGCCTGTCGTGGCTGTTCTGGCAGATGGGCAGCGCGCCGTATCTGGGCGGGGGCTTCGGGCATTTCTACGCTTATGCGGCCGAGAAGATCGAATACGCCATCGACCGCTTTGCAATGGAGACCAAGCGTTTGCTGGACGTGCTGGACCAGCGGTTGGCGCACAGCGAATACGTCGCGGGCGACGCTTACACCATTGCCGACATGGCCTGTTGGCCCTGGTACGGCGGGCTGGTCAAGTTCGACCAATACGGGGCCGCCGAATTTTTGGCGGCGCATGAGTACCGGAACGTGCGGCGCTGGGCCGACATGATCTACGAGCGGCCAGCGGTTCGGCGCGGGCGCATGGTCAACCGGCTGTCGGGCGAGCCGTCGAGCCAATTGCACGAGCGCCACGATGCCAGCGATTTCCAGATCCAGACGCAGGACAAACTGGCCACTGACTAGTGGTCGGCGGATTGTCCCGTGCGCACGGCCTTTGCCGCCCCGCGTGGTGTTATTCTTGCCGTGACATTCCACTGTTAAATAAGGTAGCGAGACCATGAAACTGATCCTGTTGGGCGCGCCCGGCGCGGGCAAGGGCACGCAAGCGGCTTTCATCTGCAAGCAGTACGGTATTGCGCAAATTTCCACTGGCGACATGCTGCGCGCCGCCGTCAAGGCGGGCACGCCGCTGGGGCTGGCGGCCAAGAAGGTCATGGATGCGGGCGCTCTGGTGTCCGACGACATCATCATCGGCCTGGTGCAGGAGCGCATCACCCAGCCCGATTGCGCGGCGGGTTTTTTGCTCGACGGCTTTCCGCGCACCATCCCGCAGGCCGAGGCGCTGAAAAAAGCCGGCGTGCAGCTCGACGTGGTGTTGGAAATCGACGTGCCGTTTGAAGCCATCATCGAGCGCATGAGCGGACGCCGCAGTCATCCCGCGTCGGGGCGCACGTACCATGTCAAGTTCAACCCGCCCAAGGTGGCAGGCCTGGACGACGTGACCGGCGAGCCGCTGGTGCAACGCGACGACGACAAGGAAGAAACCGTCAAGAAGCGCTTGGATGTCTATCTGCAACAAACCCGTCCGCTGGTCGATTACTACCAGAGCTGGGCCAAGGCCGACGCCGCGCGCGCGCCGCGTTACCGCAAGGTCGATGGCCTGGGCAGCGTGGACGAAATCACCGCCCGCGTCTTACGGGCGCTGACGGCGTAATGGCGTAAGCGCATGGCTTTGGCTGACCGTCCGCGCGACGATGTGACCGACGTGCGGGCGGTGCGCGAGGCGCGCGAGGAGGCATCCGGGGAGGACGCGGCACGGCCCGGCGCGTCTGGCGGCGGCTCCGATCCGATTGATCTGGAGCCGCTGACCGCGCCCGAATCGCAGGACGAGCGCAAGTATGTGCGGCCCACGATGCGCTTCGTGTTTTCCCATCCCGCGCACGCCATTGGGGTGTTTTTCGGCGTTGGGAGTTTCCCCTTCGCGGCAGGCACCGCCGGCACGCTGGCGGCGTGGATTACTTGGCACTTTATCGCCGCCTGGCTCACGCCCGCGCAACAGGGCTGGCTGGTTGCCGCGTCGGTTCCCATCGGCTGGTGGGCGTGCAGCATCACCGCGCGCGATCTGCGCACCGCCGACCCGCGCGCGGCGGTCATCGACGAGGTGGTCGCGTTCTGGCTGATGCTGTGGCTGCTGCTGCCCGCCGGGTTTGACACGCAGTTGGCGGCGTTTTTGCTGTTCCGGTTTTTCGACGCGGCCAAGCCCGGCCCCGTGCGCTGGGCTGACCGGGTGTTTCACGGCAAGGGCGTCTGGCTCGGCGGCTTTGGCATCTTGTTCGACGACCTGGTGGCGGCGCTGTGCGCGCTGCTGGTCATGGCGCTCTGGCGCGCACTGTAATGCTCTTAAAAAATGAGCGCTTGGTTGCGTGCGCGCGCGCTGATGCGGCCCATGCCGTGGTTGACTTGGCGGTTTTGCTCAAGGCCCGCGGCTGGCATATGGCCACCGCTGAAAGCTGTACCGGCGGCCTGATCGCCGCCGCCTGCACCGACCAGGCCGGCTCCAGCGACTGGTTCGACCGGGGTTGGGTCACTTACAGCAACGCCGCCAAAACGCAATTGCTCGGCGTGCCCGCCGATTTGATCGAGCGGCACGGCGCGGTTAGCGCTTCCGTGGCGCGCGCCCTGGCGCTGGGCGCGCGGGAGCGTGCGGGCGTGCAGGCCGCCGTGGCCGTCACGGGCGTGGCCGGCCCCGGCGGCGGTCCGGACAAGCCTGTGGGCACCGTATGGTTTGGCTGGTGCGTTGGAGACCGCGCGTGGACGGCGGTGCAACGCTTCGAGGGCGACCGCGCCGCCGTGCGCGCCCAGACCGTCGCGCACGCGCTAACGCGGCTGTGCGACGGGGTGCGAGCCGCCGCAGACTGATACGGATTTATGGTGTATCGCTTGGGCCGTCATTATTTTGCGCTAGCGCCCGGCGATGGCGCTCGACGAAGTCGCGGTAGGTGTCGATGCCGCGCAGTTGCAGGATGCAGTTGCGCACAGCGGCTTCGACCAGCACGGCCACATTGCGCCCGGCGGTTACGGGGATGATGGCCTTGTGAATCGGCACGCCCAGCACCGGCTGCGTCAGCGGTTCGCCGGGCAGCCGGTCGTAGTCGCGCTCCAGGTTTTCCAGCCGCATCAAATTCACGATCAGGTGCAGCCGCATCTTGCGGCGCACCGCCGTTTCGCCAAAGATGGCGCGGATGTCCAGCAGGCCGATGCCGCGCACTTCCAGCAGGTTTTGCAGCAGTTCCGGGCAGCGCCCCTCGACAGTGGTCTGGTTGACCCGGTAGAAGTCCACCGCGTCATCGGCGACTAGACCGTTGCCGCGCGAGATCAGCTCCAGCCCGACTTCACTTTTGCCCAACCCCGATTCGCCGGTGATGAGCACGCCCACGCCCAGGATGTCCATGAACACGCCGTGCATGGTGGTGCGCTCGGCAAAGTGGCGTGACAGATAGGCGCGCAACACGTCCACCACCATCGCCGCCGATTCGGGCGAGGCAAACAGCGGAATCTGCGCCCGCGCGCAGGTGGCGATGAGCGCGTCGGGCGCGACCGCGCCGTCGCACAGCACCAGCGCGGGCGGATCCAGGGCGACGATGCGCGCAATGCGCCGGGCGCAATCCTCAGGCCCGTCCTTGAGCAGATAGGCCATTTCGCGCGCGCCTAGAATCTGCATCCGGTTCGGGTGGATGTAGTTGAGGTACCCCACCAAATCGGCCGCCGAGCGCGCCTGCTGCACCGTCTTGGGGTCGAAGTGCCGCTCCATTTCGCCCTGACCGGCTACCCATTCCCAATGCAGGCAAGGGCGTTGCGCCTCGAACAAGGCGTCGGCGCTAATGGCGGCGGGCTTCACGGCGGGGCGCGGATGGGTTGCGGACGGGCGATCAGGCGGCGGCCTGGATGGGCTGCCAGTGTTCGATCAGGCCGTACAGTTCTTCGGCGGACGCGGCGGTCTTGAGTCGTTCGCGCAGCCGCGCGTCACTGAGCAGTTCGGCGATTTCAGAGAGGATTTCCAGATGTTTTTGCGTCGCCGCCTCGGGCACCAGCAGAAAGATCAGCAGGTTGACCGGCTGCGCGTCGGGCGCGTCAAAGCCGATGGGCGCTTGCAGTTGCAGCACCGCCGCCATCGGGGCCTTCAGGCCCTTGATGCGGCCATGCGGAATCGCCACGCCATGCCCCAGTCCGGTGGAACCGAGCCGTTCGCGGGCGAACAGACTGTCGGAGACGAGCGCCCGCGCAAGACCATGCTGACTCTCGAACAGCAAGCCGGCTTCCTCGAATGCGCGTTTCTTGCTTGTGACGGGGACGCCGGCCAACACCTGCCCGGCCGGGAGTATGGATGCGAGACGATTCATGCGTTATGGCGCGTCATAAGCCGCGACTCTTGCGAAGGCCGCGAGTTTACGCCCTGGCGCCGCGGCGCGGGCCGGTCACGCCAGACGCTTGGCCGCGTCCCGCCCGTGCGCTTGTACCTTGTCCTTGTACCGCATGACCTGGCGGTCGAGCTTGTCCGTCAGATCGTCGATTGCGGCGTACAAATCCTCGTGCAGGCTTTCGGCGTACAGATCGTTGCCCTTGACGCCGATGCGGCATTCGGCTTTCTGGCGGCGCGTCTTTTCCTGCGTGTTATCCACCGAGAGCAGTACCCGCACTTCCACCACCTGATCGAAGTGCCGCAGCACGCGATCGAGTTTGCCGGTGACGTAATCGCGTAGCGTCGGCGTGACTTCCAGATGATGCCCGCTGATCGTCAAGTTCATGACATACCTCCTGTGGCCGCGAGGGGCCGGTAGTTGACGAAGATTCCTTTATAGCCTGAACCGCGCCCGCCATGCCGCGCGCCGGGCGCAATTCCGAATAGGCGCGTCATGGCCATCATGACGGCGGCAAGGTTAGCGCCAGCGTGCCGCTCCACAGCGGCGCGGCGCCGGATGCGGCGGACGCATCGCGGGTCAGGCGCATTTCCTGCACCGAGGCGCGCGCGTTGGCGCGCGCCTCGGCCAGCCACGCAGCCAGTTGCGCCGCGCTGACGCGGGTTAGCGTTAGGCTGGCGCGTTCGCCTTGCGCGGTCAGCTTGGCGGACTGGCCCAGCCGTTGATCGGTGGCGGTTTGCAGCGCGCGCAGCGCGTCGGCGGCGCTCAGTTTGGGCAATGCCTTGAGCGCCTGAGCCTGCTGGACCAGGCGCTGCATCTGTTGCGCTTGCGCCGCCAGCGCCAAGCGCTCTTGTCCGGCCTGGCGCAGCGCGCCCAGCGCCGGAACCAGCAGCAGGCCCCAGATCAGCCCCACGCCAATCACGGCGGCGGCCAGCGCAACGGCCATGCGCTCACGCGGCGCTAGGCGTTGCCAGAACGCGCGCCAAGCGGTTGCGGCGGCGGGAACGGTCATGTCAGGATGCCTCATTGAGCGTGCGCAACACCAAGGTGTCGTTTTCGGTTTTGAGCTGATAGCCCTGCGGCCGCAGGCGCGCGTTGGCTTGCGTGAGCTGATCGGCGCTCGGTTGTACGCCCGTCAGCCGCAATTGGCCGGGGCTGTATTCGATGGCGGCGGGCACGGGGGTCTCGCTCACGCCGGCCCAGGCCGCCAGCATCGGTTCCAGATCGCCCGGCGCCGCGCTGCCGGTGGACTGGCGCAGTTGCCGCACCTCGCGCGCCATTTGCGCGGGCGCGTCTTCCACCACCTTGACTTGCGGGAACGTGGCGGTCAGCATGGCGGCGATTTGCGCGCGGCGCGCGGTCAGGTCGTTCTTCTCGTGCCAGGCGCGGGCGTTCAGGCCAATCAGGTTGATGACCAGCAACAGCGCCAGCCCCCAGCGCGCGGGCCGCCACAGCGGCGCGTGCAGCAGGTCGCGCCGCCAGGCCGCCAGACGGCGCGCGGCGCGCGCGCGGCCGCCTTGCGCCAGCGCCATCTGCGCCAGGTTCCAGCGCGAACGGCTTGCCGCCAGCCACCGCTCGGCGGGCGTGACCAATTGCGCCGGGCATTGAAAGAGCTGCTCGGCCTGCTGCGCCACCGGCGGCTCGGCCAGCAATTCCAGCGCGCCGGCGTCCGCGCCGAAAACGCCCGAAATCAGCGCGTGCAAGGCGGCGTCATCGGGTAGCGGCAGCGTCTGCACGCCCGCCAGCGCGCCGCCAGTGAGAATCAATTCGGCGCGGCCTGGCTCGCCAGCGGCCAGCGCTTGCGGCGCTTGGCCCGCGCGCGGCGCGGCTTCCGGCAGGATGCGCGCCACGGGGCGTTCGGCGGCTTCCAGCGCCTTCAGGTGCGCGGTCAGCCAGGCTTTGTCGCATACCGCCACGTCTGTTTCCGCGCCCGCGCGCGCGCCGGGGGCCAGCGCAAAGTGCAACTGTTCCGGCTCGTCAAGCAGGCGCTCTTCCAGCAGCCCCGCCAGCACCGCCGCCAACCGGGGCGAGCCGGGGCCAATGCCCTTGGGCAGCGTTACGCGGTGCCACGACAGCAGCCGTGCCGGCGCAATCGCCGCCACTTCGACGCCGCGTCCGGCGGACGGCAACAGAACCGCCGCGGCCACGCCATGATCGGATATTGCCCCGCTATCGCGCAAGATGGCATACGGATACGTCCCCGGCGCGCCGGGCGGCAAGGCAACGAGGAGCAGACTCATGGCGCGGACAATTGTAGAGAGCAGGGCGCGGAGCGGGCTTTACGGCGCGTCCAGGTCACCGGACGTGAGCGCGCTGCGCGCGCGCCAGAGCGGAAACACGATGGGCGTGGGCTGCGTGGGCAAAATGGCGCGTTCCACGGCGGCGATCTCTTGCAGCGTGGCGTCATCCAGACGCAGGCGTCCATGCACCTCGAAGAAGCTGCTGTTGACGGCGGCCCAGTCGGTGTTGACGCTGGCGGTGTCGAGGTTGCCGCGCTGCACCGCGTCGTCCACGCTTTTGAAGTAGGTCGATTGCCGCAGCGTGACCAATTGTTCAGCCTGCGCGGCTTGCAGCCCCGGCAATGCGGCGTAGATCACCACATTGCTGGCGGTGTTGAGGTTGACAGGAACGATGCCGCCCGTTACCGGCAGCGGCAGCACGGCGATGTAGGGCGCCAGGCGCGTCAGGGTGGCCGCGTCCAGTCCCAGCCAGGTTAGTTGCTCGACCCGCTGCGGCAGCAGGGGCGGGTTGCCGCACGCGCTGCCCGTGCCGCTGCCGGTGACGGGATACATGGCGGCATAGGCGCAGATCAGGCCGCGTTGCAGCGCGGCGAGCTGGCTGATGGGCAGGCCCAGCGTCTGGAACAGGCGCGTGAAACGCGCCCGCGCGGCCGCCTGCGTGTCGGCGTCGGGCGCGGCCAGATTGAGCACGTTCAGGCGCGATTGCAGGTCGGTGATCTGGCCCGAAAGAAAGGCGTTGCGTTCCAGATCGGACGCGCCGCTGGATTGGCCGGCGGACAGAAAGTCCGACAAGCGCGATTCGGCCAGCGGCACGGCCCACGGCTCGCCCAGGTGATCGACCAGCGCGCCGTGTTGCCGGTCCTCGACCAAGTCGCCCAGCAGCAGCAGGCGCGCCCAGTCCAGCGCGCCGGTGAGCAGCCAGGCCGATTGCACGCGGGTGCGTTCGGCGCTTTCGACCTCGATGCCGCGCCATTGCCGCCACAGCGCCGCGGCCGCCAGCGTGGCTACCAGCGCCACGGTAATCAGGGCCATCAGCAGGGCCGCGCCCCATTGCGGGGGCTTTGCGCGGCGGCGCATCATGTTCCGCTCCCGGTAAACGTGGGCCGCACCCAATCGACGCTGATCTGTCCGGCGATGCCCTGGCCGGGCGCCAGCGTGAGCAGCAGCCGGACGCCATCGGGCAGATTGGTCAGCGCCGCGCTGGCGTTTCCCGCCGGGCTGGACAGCGGGTTGGTCCAGGCGTTATTGCGAAAGTAATACAACTGCCAGTCGCTGACGCGGATAATGGCCACGGCTTGCGCGCCATCTCCGGCGGCCGCGCCCAGTCCGTTCATGCTGGCGTCCTGGCTCCAGCGCGCGGCGCTGTCCCAGGCGGCGGCCCACGCCTGCATCGTGGTCAACGGCGCGGACTGCCAGCGCAGCCACCAGCCGGTGGCGCTCTGGCGCGTCCAGGCCACCACGCGCAGCCCGGCGGCGGGGTTGGCGGCGTCGGAGCGCGTCAGGCGCAGCGTGCTGCCGTTCCAGGCCAGACTGCGCTGGGTAGTCAGTGGCGCAAGGTTGTTGCCGCCGGTGGTCAGCAGCGGCACGGGCCAACTGGCGATGGCGTCCAGATCGGCGCGCCACTGCGTCAGCCCCGCTTGCAGCGCCAGCGTATCGTCGGTGGACTGGCGGTTGGCTGCCTGCGCTCGGGTTATGCCGTCGATGCCGCGCCAGGTAAGCGCGGCCATGAGCGCCATCACGGCCAGCGCGACCAGCACTTCCACCAGCGTGAAGCCGCGCCGCCCCGCGCCGCCAGCCGCGCCATGCGTCGAACCGGCGCGTTTCATCGCTGTCCCATCAAGGTGGACAGGCGCACCACGACCCAGCCGTTTTGGCGTACCGTGGCCTGCACTCGCCTGAAATAGGGGTTGGGCGTGGGCAATACGCTTTGCGTCACGGTAAAACGGCGTCCGCCTTGAACGCAAACGTTGTCGGTGTCGCCTACGCCGGGCAGGCGACGCGCCAGGCGCAGCGCGATCAGCGTGTTTTCGGCGCAAATATGTCCCAGCAGCACCGCGGCTTGCCGGTCGGCATCGTTGGTCAGGGAATCGGTGGCCTTGAAACCGGCTACCAGCGCGATGGCGGTGATGGCCAGCGCCACCATCACCTCGATCAGCGTAAAGCCGGGATTCGCGCGGCGGCGCGTCATGGTCATGGCGCGTTTTCCACGGTAAAAGGCCGCAACCCGTCGGTGGACACGCGCAGCCGCGGCGCGCTTTTGCCCGCCGGGTACAGCAGCACCGCTTGCGGGCCGATGACCGGATCAGGCCCCAGCACCAGCGGCGCGCCGCCGGGGGTGAGCAGGGCGGCCTGGGTATTGGCATCCAGCCATCGGTTGGGCCAGGGCGCGCCGTCGGTGGTGGTGCTGGCGGGCAGGCCGCTGAAGGTAAAGCCGCCCGGCGCTGGACGCCAAGTCACCGGCACCCCGGCAGCGCGGGACTGGGCGCGCGCGGCTTCCAGCAGGGCGGCCAAGCGGTCGGCGTCACGCGCGAGGGCGCGGCTGCCGCTGGCTGGCAAGGCCAGCGCCGCCAGCGCCGTTGCCAGCGCCACGATGGCGATTACAACCATCAGCTCCAGCAGCGTAAAACCGCACTGCGCGCGCCGGTTGTCCATAGGCCCAGACCGCGCGGGCGCTGTTACTGCCAACTGCCGATGTCGGCGTTCTTGCCTTCGCCGCCGCTCACGCCATCGGCGCCGTAGCTCATCACGTCCACATCGTCCTTGACGCCGGGGTTGAGGTATACATAGGGATGGCCCCACGGGTCGTTGGGGAGCTTTTCCAGATATGGCCCTTTCCAGTTGGGCGGCACGGGATCGGTGGCGGGCTTGGCGACCAGCGCCTGCAAGCCTTGATCGGCAGAAGGATAGACCGAGTTGTCAAG
>JAIRQU010000026.1 GCA_031256305.1 Burkholderiaceae bacterium | reverse complement strand
CCCCAGCCAGCCATGCCCAGCCCCAGGAAACCCGCGTACCAGCGCATTCTGCTCAAGCTATCGGGCGAGGCCCTGATGGGCGAGGACGCCTTTGGCATCAACCGCGCCACCATCGAGCGCATCGTCGCCGAGATTGCCGACGTGGCACGCCTGGGCGTGCAGATAGCGGTGGTGATCGGCGGGGGCAACATCTTCCGCGGCGTGGCCGGCGGTTCGGCGGGCATGGATCGCGCCACCGCCGACTACATGGGCATGTTGGCCACGGTCATGAACGCGCTGGCCCTCGCGGACGCGATGAACAGGCACGGCCTGACCGCGCGCGTGATGAGCGCCATCGCCATTGAGCAGGTCGTCGAGCCTTACGTGCGGCCCAAGGCGCTGCAATATCTGGAAGAAGGCAAGGTGGTGGTGTTTGCCGCCGGCACCGGCAACCCGTTCTTCACCACCGATACCGCCGCCGCGCTGCGCGGCGCGGAAATCGGCGCGCAGATGGTGCTCAAGGCCACCAAGGTCGATGGCGTTTACAGCGCCGATCCCAAGCATGACCCGGCCGCCACGCGCTACGCCAAAATCAGCTTCGACGAGGCCATGAACCGCAACCTGGGCATCATGGACGCTACCGCGTTCGCGCTGTGCCGCGACCAGAAGCTGCCCATCACGGTGTTTTCCATCCTCAAGCCCTGCGCGCTGGAGCGCGTGGTCATGGGCGAGGACGAAGGCACCCTGGTGCATGTTTGACCGCACCGCTACCCGACACTTTTCACATCCCGCCAAGGACCCGCCGTCATGACGCTAGCCGACATCAAAAAAACCACGCAGGACAAGATGGACCAGTCCATCGCCGCCTTCAAGACCAGCCTGACCAAGATCCGCACGGGCCGCGCCAACCCGGCGCTGCTCGACAGCATCCACGTGGAGTACTACGGCAGCCACGTGCCGTTGTCGCAGGTCGCCAACGTGTCGCTGCTGGACGCACGCACCATCAGCGTGCAGCCGTGGGAAAAGAACATGGGGGCCAAAATCGAGAAGGCGATCCGCGAAAGCGATCTGGGCCTGAACCCCGCCAGCCTGGGCGATTTGATCCGCGTGCCCATGCCGCCCATGAGCGAGGAGCGCCGGCGCGAGATGACCAAGCTGGTGCGCCAGGAAGGCGAGGCGGCCAAGATCGCCGTGCGCAACCTGCGGCGCGATGCCAACGACGCGGTCAAGAAACTGGTCAAGGACAAGGCCGCCACCGAGGACGATTTGAAACGCACCGAGTCCGAAGTGCAGAAACTTACCGACAAGCACATCGCCGGCATCGACGCGCTGGTGGCGGGCAAGGAAAAAGAAATCATGGAGGTGTGAGAGGCGCTTCCATGCCCACGCCCTCCCCCGCGCCCCGCACCGCCGCGCCCATCCCCCGCCACATTGCCATCGTCATGGACGGCAATGGCCGCTGGGCCAGACGCCGCCTGTTGCCGCGCGCGGCCGGGCACCGGCAAGGCATGGAATCGCTGCGCCGCTGCATCCAGGCGTGCCTAACGCGCGGCGTGCGGGTGTTGACGGTATTCGCGTTTTCCTCGGAAAACTGGCGCCGGCCCGCCGATGAGGTCGAGCACCTGATGGATTTGCTGGCCAAGGCATTGGTGCGCGAAGTGCCGCAACTGGCCGAGGCCGGGGTGCGCATCCATTTCGTCGGCGACCGTACCAGCCTGGCCGAACACGTCCGGCAAGGTCTGGCGCAGGCCGAGGCGGACACCACGCACAATGACAAGCTGATCCTCAACATCTGCTTCAACTACGGCGGGCGCTGGGACATCGTACAGGCCGCCGCGCATCTGGCCCGGCGTGGCGAGACGGTCACGGAAAGCGCGCTGGCCGGCGCGCTGGCGCTGGCGCACGTCCCCGACCCCGATCTGCTGATCCGTACCGGCGGCGAGCAGCGCTTGTCGAATTTTCTGCTGTGGCAATGCGCCTACAGTGAATTGTTCTTCAGCCAGCGCCTCTGGCCCGACTTCGACGAGGCGGCGCTGGACGAGGCGATAGCCGCCTTTGCGGCACGCGAGCGGCGCTTTGGCCGCACGAGCGAGCAGGTCACGCCGCCAGCCGCGCAAGCGCCATCTCCCGCGCCGTCCGCGGCGCGCACCGGTATGGCCTGAAAACGCCGCCATGTCCAACCTCACGCAGCGCATCCTCACCGCCGTGGTGCTGCTGGCGCTGTTCATCCCGGCGCTGCTGGTCAACACACTTTGGCCGTTCTTGCTGCTGACGCTGCTGTTGATTGCCGCCGCGGGCTGGGAATGGTCGCGGCTCATCGGCTGGACGGGCTGGCGTGCATGGGCATCAAGCGCGCTGTGCGCGGTGTGCTCAATTCTGAGTGTCCTGGATTTCACGCTGAACCCCTGGATACGCAGTACTGGCGATCATCCTCTCCCCTGGTGGTGGACATGGCTGGCGCATGTGCAGCTTTCGCTATTCGGGATGACGTGCCTGTTTTGGGTCGCGGGTGTCCCATGGCTGCTGTGGGGCGGCGCGGCGTTCTGGATTCGGCTGCCCCAATGGCTGCGCTGGGGCATCGGCATGGTGATACTGATTCTGGCGTGGGTCATGCTGGGCGCGGCGCGCGTAATGGGCGTGCATTTCCTGCTCTCCGCGCTGACGCTGGTATGGGCGGCGGATATTGGCGCGTATGTTTTTGGCCGCGCACTGGGCGGCAAGTTGACGGGCGGACGCAAGCTCGCGCCCGCCATCAGCCCCGGCAAAAGCTGGGAAGGCGCGCTGGGCGGCTTTATCGCCGTGCTGCTGACAGGCGCGGTCTGGATCGGCTTCGAGCGCCCCTGGCTTTTGTCCCTGTCAGCCATGCGCCACTCGGCGTTTTCCTGGCCCAGCCTTTACGCCATCTTGTGGCTGCGCGGCCCGATCTGGTTTGTGGCCGGGCTGGCGGCGCTCACGGCCATGAGCGTGGTGGGCGACCTGTTGGAATCACTGGTCAAGCGCGCCGCCGGAGTCAAGGATTCAAGTGGACTGCTGCCGGGGCATGGCGGCGTGCTCGACCGCATCGATGCACTGCTGCCCACGCTGCCGCTGGCGGTGCTCGTTGCAACAGCAGCGTCCGGAAGCGGGCAGGCATGAGCGTGGGGATACCGCAGGGAGAAAACACAAACGACCAGCCATCACCCAG
>JAIRQU010000018.1 GCA_031256305.1 Burkholderiaceae bacterium | reverse complement strand
ACCTTCTCGAAAACCATGCCCGTCAGGCGTCCATTGTCATGCACGAAAGCCTTGGGCACGTGGTAGTTGAAGATCGGAATGCCCTCGTGCATCGCGTCTTCTTTTTCCCAGGGCGAGGCTTTCATTTCCTCGAAACCCGAACGCACGATGACTTTCACGTCCTCGCCGCCCATGCGCCGCGCGGAGCGGCAGCAATCCATCGCGGTGTTGCCGCCGCCGAGCACGATCACGCGCTTGCCGGCCTTGCTCACATGTCCGAAATACACCGACGCCAGCCAGTCGATGCCGATATGGATGTGCGCCGCAGCCTCGCGGCGGCCCGGCGCGTCCAAGTCGCGCCCGCGCGGCGCGCCGGTGCCGACGAACACGGCATCGTAACCCTCGGCCAGCAGCGCCTTCATCGAATCAATGCGGCGGTTGTTGACAAACTGCACGCCCAAGTTCAGGATGTACCCGGTTTCCTCGTCGATTACTTCTTCCGGCAGGCGAAAACGCGGCACTTGCGTGCGCATGAAGCCGCCGGCCTTGGCGTCCTGCTCGAACACCGTCACCGCGTAGCCCAGCGGCGCCAGATCGCGCGCCACCGCCAGCGACGCCGGCCCCGCGCCCACGCAAGCGACGCGCCCGCCATTCTGGCTGGCCGCAGGCTTGGGCAGGCGCGCGCGAATGTCATCCTTCATGTCCGCGGCCACGCGCTTGAGCCGGCAAATAGCCACCGGCTGGGGCTTGTTGCCGCTGCTGACCTCCACGCGGCTGCGCCGGCAGGCCGGTTCGCACGGGCGGTCGCAAATACGGCCGAGAATGCCAGGAAATACATTGGCTCGCCAGTTGACCATGTAAGCGTCGGAATAGCGGCCTGCCGCGATCAGGCGCAAATATTCGGGGACTGGCGTATGGGCCGGGCAGGCCCATTGACAATCAACGACTTTATGAAAATATGAGGGGTTGCGGGTATCGCTCGGCTGCACCGGAAAGCCTTTTGGTACGAACAGGTGGCCAATAGTTTAGCCTAAGCGCCGCCGCCGTGCAATTTGTATCCAGATGTTATGGTAAAGGTTAGGGTTAATGTGCCAGCGCCAGCAATAAGGTACGGACAAGCGGCCCCTGAATGCCCATTGCCCGTCTCCAGATGTCTCCAGATTTATCGCAACTCCTGCTCCGCCAGCATATTCCACGTCTCAATAACGCTGTCGGGGTTGAGCGAAATAGAGGCGATGCCTTCGTCAGCGAGCCAGCGCGCAAAGTCGGGATGGTCGCTTGGCCCTTGACCGCAGATGCCCACGTATTTGCCCTGTCCCTTGCAGGCGGCGATGGCGCGCGCGAGCATGGCCTTGACGGCGGGGTCGCGTTCGTCAAAATCGGCGGTCAGCAGTTCCATGCCCGAATCGCGGTCCAGCCCTAGCGTAAGCTGGGTCAAGTCGTTGGAACCGATGGAAAAGCCATCGAAGTATTGCAGGAATTGCTCGGCCAGAATGGCGTTGCTGGGCACCTCGCACATCATCACGACTTTCAGGCCGTTGTCGCCGCGCCCCAGGCCGTGCCGGGCCAGCAGCGCGGTGGTGCGCTGGGCCTGCCCCAGCGTACGCACGAAAGGCACCATGACCTGCACGTTGGTCAAGCCCATGTCGTCGCGCACGCGCTTGAGGGCTTGGCACTCCATGGCGAACGCCTCGGCAAATTCGGCGCTGATGTAGCGCGCCGCGCCGCGAAAACCCAGCATGGGGTTTTCTTCTTCCGGCTCGTAGCGGCTGCCGCCGATGAGCTTGCGGTATTCGTTGCTCTTGAAGTCCGACAGCCGCACGATAACCGGCTTGGGCCAGAACGCCGCGGCGATGGTGGCCACGCCCTCGGCCACCTTGTCCACGTAGAAGGCGCGGGGACTGACGTGGCCGCGCGCCACCGACTCCACAGCCTTCTTCAAATCGGCATCGACGCGCGGATAGTCGAGGATGGCCTTGGGATGCACGCCGATGTTGTTGTTGATGATGAATTCCAGCCGCGCCAGACCCACGCCCTCGCTGGGCAGTTGCGCAAAGTCGAACGCCAACTGCGGATTGCCCACGTTCATCATGATTTTGGTCTTGATCGGCGGCATCGCGCCGCGCTGCACTTGCGTGACCTGGGTTTCCAGCAGGCCGTCGTAGATGCGGCCGGTATCGCCCTCGGCGCAACTGACGGTGACCAGCGCGCCTTCCTTCAGGCGCGCGGTGGCGTCGCCGCAGCCAACTACCGCCGGAATGCCCAGCTCGCGCGCAATGATGGCGGCGTGGCAGGTGCGCCCGCCGCGGTTGGTGACGATGGCGCTGGCGCGCTTCATCACCGGCTCCCAGTTGGGGTCGGTCATATCGGTCACCAGCACGTCGCCAGCCTGCACCAAGTCAATTTCGGCAACGCTGCGCACGATCCGCACCGGCCCCGCGCCCACCTTCTGCCCTATGGCGCGGCCTTCCGCCAGCACCGGCCCGGTGCTCTTGAGTTTATAGCGCTGTTCGGTCGCGCCGTGCTGGCGGCTCTTGACGGTTTCAGGCCGCGCTTGCAGAATATAAAGCTGCCCGTCCTGCCCGTCCCTGCCCCATTCGATGTCCATCGGGCGGCCGTAGTGCCGCTCAATGACCAGCGCGTAGCGCGCCAGTTGTTCGACATCGCCGTCGGTGAGCGAATAGCGGTTGCGCTGCTCGGCGGGCACATCGACCGTCTTGACCAGCTTGCCGCTGGCGGCTTTTTCATCCGGCGCGGCAAACACCATCTGCGTGAGCTTGCTGCCCAGATTGCGGCGGATGATCGCCTTCTTGCCGTTTTCAAGCATGGGCTTGTGCACGTAGAACTCGTCGGGGTTGACAGCGCCCTGCACCACCATCTCGCCCAGGCCGTAGCTGCTGGTGATAAACACCACGCCGGTAAAGCCGCTTTCGGTATCCAGCGTGAACATGACGCCCGCCGCGCCCAGGTCCGAGCGCACCATGCGCTGCACGCCCGCCGACAGCGCCACGTCGCTGTGCGCAAAACCCTGGTGTGCGCGGTAGCTGATGGCGCGGTCGTTGTAGAGGCTGGCAAACACCTCTTTCATCTTGGCCAGCACCTGCTCAATGCCCGTGACATTGAGAAAGGTCTCCTGCTGCCCGGCAAAACTGGCATCGGGCAGGTCTTCCGCCGTGGCCGACGAGCGCACCGCAAAGCTCGCCTGCGGGCTGCCCGCCGAGAGCGTGTCAAAGGCGGCGCGAATGGCCTGCTCCAGATCGGCGGGGAAAGGCTGGGCCTGAACCCAGCTGCGGATCTGCGCGCCAGCGGCGGCCAGGGCCTGCACGTCGTCGGTATCAAGCCGCTCCAGGCGCTCGCGGATGCGCGCATCCAGCCCGCCGTGCGCGAGGAACTGGCGGAACGCATGGGCCGTGGTGGCAAAGCCGGTGGGCACGCGCACGCCCTGCGGCAGTTGCGAAATCATTTCGCCGAGGCTGGCGTTCTTGCCGCCGACCACCTCGACATCGGACATCCTCAGGTTTTCAAACGGTACGACCAGGGCGGTCGGCTCGAAACGTGCTGACATGATGAAGCTCCAGAGTGTAAAAACCGGTCGCGGAACCGCCCTGCGACCGCCGTCATGGCGGTCATGACAGGCGCGGCTCGGTGGTGCGCGCTCCCGCCCCCGCAAGAGGCTGTGTCGTTGGGGTTGTGGCAACCCGCGGACGGCGGCGGCGCGGCAATTCGCATAATGGGCGTCATTGTAAAAATTTGGGCGTTTGCCCGGCCCCGTCCGACACACAAGAACCCATCCCATGCCCGAACGCACGGTTTTTTATATCTCCGATGGCACCGGCATTACCGCCGAAACGCTGGGCAACGCCATCCTGGCGCAGTTCGACTTTGCGCCGCGTCACGTGCGCCTGCCTTTTACCGACTCGGTGGACAAGGCGCACCAGGCTGCGCGGCAAATCAACCACGCCGCCGAGCTGGAAGGCAATCGCCCCATCGTCTTTGCCACGCTGGTCAACGCCGAAGTGCTGTCCGTGCTGCGCGAAAGCCGCGCCATGCTGCTGGATATGTTCGGCGCCTTCGTGCAACCGCTGGAGCACGAGTTAGGTCTCAAAAGCCGCCACCGCGTCGGCCGTTTTTCCGATGCCAGCAAAAGCCGCAGCTATAGCGCGCGCATCGACGCCATCAACTTCAGTCTGGCGCATGACGACGGGCAAAGCAACCTC
>JAIRQU010000238.1 GCA_031256305.1 Burkholderiaceae bacterium | reverse complement strand
GCCGTTGTTGGCGTGCGCACGCGCGAGGCGAACGAGGCCGGCGCGCAGCCGAGCACCGCGTCGCCGGGCGCGAAGTTCTTGACGGCGCTGCCCACGCGCGTCACGCGCCCGGACAGGTCCATGCCGATGGACGGGCCGGCAAAACCGGTTTCAACGGCCTCGTCGGAGAGCAGTCCCATCGTGTACATCACGTCGCGGAAGTTCAGGCCCGTGGCATGGGGTTGGATTTCCACTTCGTTGGGTTCGAGCGCGCGGTCGGGCAATGCGAACCATTTCAGGTTGCGCAGCGAACCGGGCGATTCAAAGGCCAGCGCGGCGGGCAGCGGCGCCGGGTCGGCCAGACGGCGCTTGGCTTCATCCGTGGCCATGATGCGCGGCACCCAGCGGCCGCGCGCGTTGAGCAGGACTTCTTCCTCGTCGCCGTGCAGCAGCTCGGCCGCCAGCAGCGCGCAGATCGGGTCAGGCAGGGCAGGGGCTTGGGCCAGACGTTCGGCGATATGTCCGGCAAAATGGCCCGGATGCGCGTCGATCAGCCGCACGGGCCAATCGGGGTATTCGTTGGCGATAACGCGGCCTAACCCCCATAGGCTGGCTTGCTCCGGATGCTGCGGCGCTTCGTCCGCCGTCAACTGTTCGGACGATAAGGCGTTTGCGGACGCCTGGTTCGCCGCAAATGGCGCGCCGCCGCGCGTGATGATGGTCAAACGCAGATTTTCGGCGCGGCCGGTCTCGCCGAGTTCACGCATCAGCCGCGCGAACGCGATCACGCCGGTTTCTTGCGCGCGCATGATGGCCGCGCCATCGGCATCGGCCTCGGCCAACGGGGCAACGAATACCAGCTCACAGACCTGATCGCCCGGCAGTGCGGCCACGCGCGCCGGCGCTTGATCGAGCGGGAGCGCTTGCGCCGCGCCGCCCGACCGGGTCAGCGTATCGGCCAGCGCCGCGCAAATGCTGGCCTCGGATGCCGTTGTGTGCAGTATCAGCCAATGCCGGCCCTGATCGTCCCGTGCGGCTGGGGCTGGTTGTACGCCGCCGTTGGCGTGCGCGACCGGACGCGCCTGACCGGACGCGGCGGCTGGTTTGCGCGCCACGATGAAAGTGGGCGCGCTTTCGAGTTCCAGACCGTTTTCGGCATGGCGGGCGATGTCGGTAAAACCCGCGTGCTCCAGCAGCGCGACCAGTCCGGCGGGAGTGAGCAGCGCGGCCTCTTGATCGGGCGCGCCGCCGGTGTGCAGCCCCAGCACGATATCGGCAAAGCGCCCGCGGTTCGGTTCGGCCAGCGCCACCAGTCCGCCGGGTGCCAGGGCGTCGTAGATGTTGTCGAGCACGCGCAGCGGATCGGACGGCGCGGACAGCGCGCGCCGCGCCAGTATGAGGTCATAAGGCGCGGTATCGTCCGTGGCGGGGGTGTCCTTGGAGGCAGGCCAGACCTGCGTGCGCACGCCGGGCCAGGCCTCGGCGTCAAAACCGGCGATCTGGCCGGGAGCGCCGGCCAGCACGCGGTCGCAGCGCGTTTCGGACAGTTTTGCTTCAAGCGGGTACGGCGCGTTGTCATGGGGCGCGCCAATTTCCAGCACGCGCATACGCCGCGTGTCGCGCCAGGCGTCCAGCGCCTGCTCGGCGCACGCGCCCATCAAACGGTGCGCATGATTCCAGGTCGGTGACGCCTGGAAGAAGTGCTCGATCAGGCTGACGCCCGCGGGCGACCAGATCTGGTCGGCGCGCAGTTGGCCGGTCAACACGCGCGGCAAAGCCTCGCCGCAATGGGCCAGCAACGTCAGCTCGGCCACGTGGTCAGGCGCTTCGGCCAGCAGATTGCGCCAAAGATCATTGATCGCGGGCAACCCCGCGCACGCGGCATCGTTGCGCGCCAGGCGATCGCCTTCGCGGCGCGCCAGACCGTCTTCGACCAGCATCGCGGCTAGCCGCTCGGCCAGCGCCGCATGGCCGTTCAGCCGTTCGGGTTGCGCGAACGCATCCAGTGCGTCGAACGCGGCCAGTGCGTACAGGGTGGCCAGCACGTCCAGCAACGGCATGATTTCCGTGAGATGGCGCGTGCGCTGCGCCTGGTCTTCCGCGTCCGGCTTGGCCAGGCGCGCCGCGGCCTGTTCGATCAGATCGGACGGCGCGGGCAGCGCGGCAGCCTCGAACCGGCCCGGCAGCGGACGCGCTTCCAGGATGTACGCCAGGTGCGCGGGCAGGTTGGCGCTGCGCGCGCTCATATCCACGCGGCGAAAGCGGCAGGAAGCCAACCGGGCGACCACGTTGTTATCGGCATCGAGAAACGAAACCGACGCCACCACCGAATGCGGGCTGCGGCGCTCGATTTGTGTGACCACGCGGCGCACGGTGTCGCCGCGCAGGTAGTCGATGCGGCCCAGTTGCACCGGGATGTGCGCCGGAAGGCTTGCTTTTTCAATATCCTCAATCCGGCCCAGCAGCGGAAACAGCGGATGGAAGCCGTTGTCGATCAGCAGCGGATGCAGGTTGTAACCGGCCAGAGCGGCGGGGCCGCCGATGGCAGCGGGTGCCTCCAGCTCGGCGACCGCCAGATCGAACTTGGCCTGCGCCATGTCGCCCGCCAGCCACAGCTTGCGCACCCAGCGGAACGCGGGGCCGTATTCCATGCCGCTTGCGCTCTTGTAGAGTAAATCCAACGGCAACTCGACCTTCGTCCCCGCGGCAGCCATCATGGCATCAAGGTCGCGCCGCTCGGAGCCGTTCGCGCTACCGGCGCGCAGCAGATTGCCGCTTGCCAGCAGGCGGCCGGCGGCGTTCTTGGTCCACGTGGCGTTGTCGCTCATCCGGTCGCGCGACTCAATCAAAAAGCGCGCAGTGCCAGGGTCCACTGTTAGGCGGAATATCTTGATTTGGTTTGCCGCGAAGACCACCGGCGCGAGGATTTCCATGTTCTCAACCGCGGCATTGGACGTGCCGAAGAACGCGCAGGCGGCAGTCAGCGCCATCTCCACATAACCGGCGCCTGGAAAGACGATACCGCCGTCGAATACGTGGTCAGCCAGCATCGGCATGCGCACGGGGTCGATTTCGTTTTCCCAGGCCCATGCCGCGTCGCGCAACCGGTAGCCAAGCAGCGGATGCTCGCGCCGGCGGTTGACCAGGTTGTAGCCTTCGGGCGTTGGCTGGGTCCAATAGCGCTCGTGCTGCCACGGGTAGGTCGGCAGCGCGATGCGCGCGGCCTGCGGTTGCGGCGGCGTGAAGGTGTCGAGATCGACCGCCGCGCCTTGGGCGATAGCCGAAAGCAGCTCATGGTCGAGTTCCGCGGCGCTGTCATGGTCGCGCTTGAGCGTGGCCAGCGCCGCGCCGGGCAACTTGGCTGCAGCCAACGTTTGCTTGACGTAAGTCAGCAAAATCGCATGGGGGCCGACTTCGATGAACAGCCGTACGCCCTTGTCCGCCAGATGGGCGATTGCCGCGCCAAAGCGCACCGGCTCGCGGATGTTGCGCCACCAGTATTGGGCATCAAGCGTAGCGCCGGCCAGCGGCTGGCCCGTGACCGTGGAAACGTAGCCGCCCCCGCCATCGCGCGGCTTGAGATCGGCCAACTGCTCCAGCACCATCGGTTTAATGGCATCCATGTGGGCGCTGTGAAACGGGTAATCCAGATCCAGTATTCGGAAGAATTGGTTCTTGGCGCTCAGCTCGGCCCCGATCCGCTCAAGTTCCGGCAACGAACCGGCCAGCGTGACCGATTGCGGGCTGTTCATACCCGCGACCTCGACTTGTCCGACCAGGCCCAGGCGGTCGATTAACTGGCGGGCATCCGCCTCGCTCACGCCCGCCGCCGCCATGCGGCCCGTGCCGCGCGTAAGCGCCTGGGCGTGGCTGCGCACCTTGATGATGTGAACGGCCTGCGCCAGCGTGAAGATGCCATCGGCCCAGGCTGCGGCGATTTCGCCGACGCTGTGGCCCAGCGTGGCCTCGAAACGGATGCCGCGCGCTTGCAGCACACGAGTCACGCCGGCCTGAACGGCAAACAGCAGGGGCTGCGCGTTTTCGGTGGCGGCCAGCCATTCCGGCGTGGCGCCCGCGCGCATAACCTCGACCAGCGATGCACTGCCGTCAACGCGCCAAAGCGCATCGACTTCATCAAGCGCGGCGCG
>JAIRQU010000232.1 GCA_031256305.1 Burkholderiaceae bacterium | reverse complement strand
TTACTTTCCCAGTATCAAAAATTACACCGCAATCAACAGTGCGCAAAGGCCCGTTCAGGACGGGCCTTGAAAGCCAGACAACCAGCTCGTCCACCTCACTCCCCCTCGGCGGTCAATTCTTCTTCCGGCTCAAGGGGTTCGGCGCGGTGATTGTTGGGCAGGGGGGTAATGTCCAGTTGCACCTGCTCCTGTTCGTCAATGTCCACCGACAGGCGTCCGCCTTCGGTCAGGCGGCCAAACAGCAGTTCATCGGCCAGCGCCTTGCGGATGGTTTCCTGGATCAGGCGCTGCATGGGCCGCGCGCCCATTGTCGGGTCAAAGCCCTTTCTGGCCAAAAATTTACGCAGCTTGTCGCTGAAGGTGACTTCCACCTTTTTCTCGGAAAGCTGGTGCTCCAGTTGCAGCAGGAATTTATCGACCACGCGCAGGATGACCTGCTCATCAAGCGGCTTGAAGCTGACAATGGCGTCGAGCCGGTTGCGAAATTCGGGCGTGAACAGGCGTTTGATGTCGGCCATCTCGTCGCCAGCCTGGCGCTGGGTGGTAAAGCCGATAGCGGCCTTGCCCAGCGTTCCCGCCCCCGCGTTGGTGGTCATGATGAGGATGACGTTGCGGAAGTCCGCGGTGCGGCCATTGCTGTCGGTGAGTTTGCCGTGGTCCATGACCTGCAACAGCACGTTGTAGATGTCCGGGTGCGCTTTTTCGATTTCGTCAAGCAGCAGCACACAGTGCGGTTTTTTGGTGACCGCTTCGGTGAGCTGCCCGCCCTGATCGAAGCCGACGTAGCCCGGCGGCGCACCGATCAGCCGGCTGACGGCATGGCGCTCCATGTATTCCGACATGTCAAAGCGCACCAGCTCCACGCCCAGGATGTAGGCCAGTTGCCGGGCCGCCTCGGTCTTGCCCACGCCGGTGGGGCCGCTGAACAGAAACGCGCCAATCGGCTTGTCGGCCTTGCCCAGGCCCGACCGCGCCATTTTGACGGCGGCGGCCAGCGCCTCCAGCGCCTTGTCCTGCCCGAATACGACGCTTTTGAGGTCGCGTTCGAGCGTTTGCAGCTTGCTGCGGTCGTCGTTGGAAACGCTGGCTGGCGGAATGCGCGCGATCTTGGCGACGATTTCCTCGATTTCGTGCTTGCCGATGGTCTTCTTGCGTTTGGCGGCCTCAATCACACGCTGCGCCGCGCCCGCTTCGTCGATCACGTCAATGGCCTTGTCGGGCAGGTGCCGGTCAGTGATATAGCGCGAAGACAGCTCCGCGGCCGCCTGGAGCGCGGCGCTGGCGTATTTGACGCTGTGGTGCTCCTCGAACCGGGTCTTGAGGCCCTTGAGGATTTCCACTGTTTCGGCCACGCTGGGTTCAACCACATCGACTTTCTGGAAGCGCCGCGACAGCGCCGCGTCCTTCTCGAAAACGGTGCGGTATTCGGTAAAGGTGGTCGCGCCGATGCACTTGAGCTGGCCGCTGGAGAGCGCCGGTTTGAGCAGATTGGACGCATCAAGCGTTCCGCCCGACGCCGCGCCCGCGCCGATCAGCGTGTGGATTTCGTCGATGAACAAGATGGCGTGCGGCTTGTCCTTGAGTGACTTGAGCACGCCCTTGAGGCGCTGCTCGAAGTCGCCCCGGTATTTGGTGCCTGCCAGCAGGCCGCCCATGTCCAGCACGTACACCGTGGCTTCGTGCAACACCTCCGGCACCGCGCCTTCGGTAATACGCCAGGCCAGCCCCTCGGCAATGGCGGTCTTGCCCACGCCGGCCTCGCCCACCAGCAACGGGTTGTTCTTGCGGCGACGGCACAGGATTTGAATGACGCGCTCGACCTCGTATTCGCGCCCGATCAGCGGGTCGATCTTGCCGTCCTTGGCAAGCTGGTTGAGGTTTTGCGTGTACTGCTCCAGCGGCGCTGCCTTCTCGCCGCGTTCGCCGCCCTGCTCTTCGGCATCGCCGCGACCGCCCGCACCCTGACCCTCGGCGGACTTGGCGTCCTCCGCGTCGCCCTTGCGGATGCCGTGCGCGATGAAGTTGACCACATCCAGGCGCGTGACGCCCTGCTGGTGCAGGTAGTAAACGGCGTGCGAGTCCTTCTCGCCGAAGATCGCCACCAGCACGTTGGCGCCGATGACTTCCTTCTTGCCGCTGCCGGTCGATTGCACGTGCATGATGGCGCGCTGAATCACGCGCTGAAAACCCAGCGTGGGCTGGGTGTCCACCTCATCGACACCCGCCACCTGCGGCGTGTTGTCCTGGATGAAGTTGGCCAGCGACTTGCGCAGATCGTCGATGTTGGCCGCGCAGGCGCGCAGCACTTCGGCGGCGCTGGGGTTGTCCAGCAGCGCCAGCAGCAGATGCTCCACGGTAATGAATTCGTGGCGCTGCTGCCGGGCCTCGACAAAGGCCATATGGAGGCTGACTTCAAGTTCCTGAGCGATCATGATGGTATTTCTCCGGCGCAATCCCTACTGGACAAACGCCTACGCAGCGCGTTATACCGCGTAAATGACCCCGCTGCACATCCGCGCGGCGTTTGGCATGACGCGCCTTTCGATACGAGAAGTTGGGGAAGATTCGATCAAATCAACCAGGCTCTCCAACAAAAACCGCCATCGGCAGCTCAAGCCACTGGTTCACAAACGCACTGCAAGGGATGCCCCGCCTGGCGCGCCGCGTCCATGACCTGCGCGACCTTGGTGCTGGCCACATCGTGCGTGTAAACGCCGCATACGCCCCGTCCATCCAGATGGATGCGCAGCATGATCTGGGTGGCCATCTCCCGGTCCTTGCCAAAGTATTGCTCAATGAGCATCACCACGAATTCCATCGGCGTGTAATCATCATTGAGCATCACGACCTGATAGAACCGGGGCGGCTCGATCTTCTGCGGCGCACGCTCCAGAACCGCCGCGTCGCCCTCATCAGGCGCGGCCGGCTGCATCGGAACAGCGCTCTGCAGAATCGTCGTTACCATGCATGTCATCCTAGCGGTCGGCATTTCGACGGATAGATAGGGCGTAAAAGCGTATCCGCAAGACCTCGCCAGGCCGCCCGGACAAGTCCAAGTATGGAACTTTTGCAACGCCAGAATAGACTATCCTGGTCGCAGGAATTGACAAAGCGCGAACATATGGCGAAACTAGTCCTGATCGGCTTTGTCTTGCAAAAAGCGATACTGACAATTGGTAATGAAGGGAGTACGGGTAATGCCACAAGGAAGAGTTAAGTGGTTTAATGACTTAAAAGGTTTTGGCTTTATCGAACCTGACGACGGAGGGCCTGATGTATTTGCACATTTTTCAGCCATCGAGATGGATGGCTTCAAAACCCTGAAGGAAGGCGCGCGCGTGCAGTTTGAAGTGGGGCAAGGCCCCAAGGGACTGCTGGCGCAACACATCCGGGCCGAATCGGATGCGGATACAGCGCACAAGCCGCCTTCCGAATCCGAATCTGCGGACACTGCAAACGCGCCAGCGCCTGACGGCGTTGCGCCCCAGTAAGCAAGCGGTTTTGTTTGTTATTGCACCACGGAAAACCCGCTCAGTCGAGCGGGTTTTTCATTGCCATGAACGCCTGAAAGGCACGGCGCAAAGCTGCGTCACTTGCCGGCTGCGGCCTCTTGGCGCAGCAGCGTGTAAAGTTCGTCCTTGAGGCGCAGCTTTTCTTTCTTGAGCGTTTCGATGTCTTCGTGAACGCCACTGGCATTGTGGTTTTCCAGCCCGGTGATTTCGTGGTCGAGCTGGTTGTGCCTTTCAAACAGGCTCAGGAACCGGGTATTGGTGCCTTCGGTCTTCAAACGGGTAATGAGGTCGCGGTACTCAGGGAACATATCCTCTCCTAGGGATGGGGCGGGGAATGATAACAACATGCCGCCGGCTCCGGGCAGCGCTGGAGTTGAGCCTTGCCTTCAGTCCGGGGCCACGCAATCGACGCAGTAGCGCGCACCGCCCTGTTCGTCCTGAACTTCGACCAAACCGTGGATGTCGGTCTCGAAGCCCGGACAGATCAGCGCGAAGTCGCGCGCGAATTTCAGGTAATCGACGATCTTGCGGTTGAACACCTCGCCGGGGATGAGCAGCGGTATGCCCGGCGGATACGGCGTGATGAGGCTGGTGGTAATGCGGCCTTCGAGCTGGTCGATTTCAACGCGCTCGACCTGCCGCCGCGCGATGCAGGCATAGGCGTCGGCGGGCCGCATGGCTGGGGTCAGGTCGGACAAATACATGTCGGTGGTCAGGCGCGCGATGTCGTAGCGCGCGTACAGCTCATGCACGTGCTGGCACAGGTCGCGCAGCCCCATGCGCTCGTAGCGGCGGTGCTGCTGACAGAACTCCGGCATGATGCGCCACATGGGATGGTTGCGGTCATAGTCATCCTTGAACTGCTGCAAAGCCGTCAGCAGCGTGTTCCAGCGGCCCTTGGTGATGCCGATGGTGAACATGATGAAAAAACTGTACAGGCCCGTCTTTTCCACCACCACGCCGTGCTCGGCCAGGAACTTGCTGACGATGCTCGCCGGAATGCCGGTCTTGTCGAAACGCCCGTCCAGATTGAGGCCGGGCGTGACGATGGTAGACTTGATCGGGTCGAGCATGTTGAAGCCCGGCGCCAGCTTGCCAAAGCCGTGCCAGCTCTTGGATTTGGCGCTGCCGTTTTTGATGATCCAGTCGTCGGCGCGGCCAATGCCGGTTTCGGCCAGCTTCTCCGGCCCCCAGACCTTGAACCACCAGTCGTTGTCGCCAAAGTCCTGATCCACCTTGCGCATGGCGCGGCGAAAGTCCAGCGCCTCCAGCAGGCTTTCCTCCACCATTGCCGTGCCGCCGGGCGGCTCCATCATTGCCGCGGCCACGTCGCAGCTGGCGATGATGCTGTATTGCGGACTGGTCGAGGTGTGCATCAGATACGCCTCGTTGAACAGATAACGGTCGAGCTTGACTGTTTGCGAGTCCTGCACCAGCACCTGGCTGGCCTGGCTGATGCCGGCCAGCAGCTTGTGGATGGACTGGGTGGAATAGACCACCGACTGCCGGGGCCGCGCGCGCTTTTTGCCCATGGCGTGATAGGTGCCGTAGAACGGATGAAACGCCGCGTGCGGCAGCCAGGCTTCGTCGAAATGCAGGTTATCGACATAGCCGTCGAGCATGGCCTTGATGGTCTCGGTGTTGTAGAGCACCCCGTCATAGGTCGATTGCGTGAGCGTGAGCACGCGCGGGCACACCTGGTCGGCATCCACGTCCTTGAGCAGCGGGTTGGCGCGGATCTTGGCCTTGATGGCCTGCGGCTCGAACTCGCTTTTGGGAATCGGCCCGATGATGCCGTAGTGGTTGCGCGTGGGCTTGAGGAATACCGGCACTGCGCCAGTCATGACGATGGCGTGCAGCACCGATTTGTGGCAATTGCGGTCCACCAGCACCACGTCGCCGGGCGCGACCGTGTGGTGCCAGACGATCTTGTTGCTGGTGCTGGTGCCGTTGGTCACAAAAAAACAGTTGTCGGCGTTGAAGATGCGCGCGGCATTGCGCTCGCTCTCGCCGATGGCGCCGTCGTGGTCGAGCAACTGCCCCAGCTCTTCGACGGCATTGCACACGTCCGCGCGCAGCATGTTCTCGCCGTAGAACTGGTGGTACATCTGGCCGATGGGGCTTTTGAGAAACG
>JAIRQU010000016.1 GCA_031256305.1 Burkholderiaceae bacterium | reverse complement strand
CGCTTGCCGGTCGAGCGCCCCAGCGCCCGCGCGCCAATGTCGGTGCGGTATTGCATGCCATCGAACCGGATGCGCTCCAGCGCATCGTAAGCGCGCGTGCGCGCCTGCCGCACGGAATCGGCCAGCGCCGTCACGCACAGCACGCGGCCGCCGTCGGTGCGGATCTGGCCCGCGTCGTCGCGCACGGTGCCCGCGTGAAACACCATCATGTCCGGCTCCGCTGCACTGTCCAGCCCGGTGATGAGGTCGCCCTTGCGCGGCGTGAGCGGATAGCCCGCGGCGGCCAGCACCACGCCCAGTGCCGTGCGCCGATCCCATTGCAAACGGACTGCCGCGTCGAGCTTGCCCTCGGTGGCGGCCCACAGCACGTCCAGCAAATCCGATTGCAACTGCAACAGGATGGGTTGCGTTTCCGGGTCGCCCATGCGGGTGTTGAATTCCAGCGTCCTGGGATGGCCCTGTGCGTCAATCATCAGCCCGGCATACAAAAAACCGGTAAACGGCGCGCCCTCCTCGGCCATGCCGCGCACAGCAGGCATGATGATCTCGCGCATCACGCGCGCGTGTACGTCCGGCGTGACCACCGGCGCGGGCGAATACGCGCCCATGCCGCCGGTGTTGGGGCCTTGATCGCCATCGCGCAGGCGCTTGTGGTCCTGGCTGGTGGCCAGCGGCAACACGTTTTTGCCGTCGGCCACGACGATGAAGCTCGCTTCCTCGCCTTGCAGGCATTCCTCGATGACCACGCGCGCACCGCCTTCGTTGTGCGCCACGCCCAACGTGTTGCCGCACAGCATGTCGTCGATGGCGGCGTGCGCCTGCGCCACGGTTTGCGCCACCACCACGCCCTTGCCCGCCGCCAGGCCATCGGCCTTGACCACGATGGGCGCGCCCTGTTGCAAGACGTAGGCGCGCGCGGACGCGGCATCGGTAAAGCTCTGGTAGTGCGCGGTCGGGATGCCGTGGCGCTGCATGAAGGCCTTGCTAAACGCCTTGGAGCTTTCCAGCCGCGCGGCGGCCCGCGTGGGGCCGAAGATGCGCAGCCCGTGGGCGCGGAAATCATCGACCACGCCAGCGGCCAGCGGCTGTTCAGGGCCGACCACGGTCAGCGCGATCTTCTCGCGCAGCGCCCAGTCGCGCAACTCGGTCAGGCCAGTGATGGGCAAGTTGACCACCCCGTCGGCGCGCGCGGTTCCGCCGTTGCCCGGCGCGACATAGACGCGCTGCACCTTGGGCGATTGCGCCAGCTTCCAGGCCAGCGCGTGTTCGCGGCCGCCGCCGCCGATCACCAGAAGTTTCATGGAAGATGTGGCTCCCGAAAAAGCGCCGCTCACCCCCTCCCTGCCCGCCGTCATTCATCACCGGCGTGCGAAGGCTGCAGGTCAGGCCGCCTCTATGTTGGCGTTGTGATAGATCTCTTGCACGTCGTCCAGATCTTCGAGCGTATCGAGCAATTTTTGCATCCGCTCGGCGTCCTCGCCGGTCAGGTCGATGGTATTTTCGGCGCGCAGCGTAATTCCGGCCACTTCGGGCGCAAAGCCCGCCGCTTGCAGCGCGTCGCGCACCGCCTCGAACTGCGCCGGCGCGGTCAAAACCTCGATGGCGCCGTCCGCGTCGGTAATCACGTCATCCGCGCCGGCGTCCAGCGCCACCTCCATCACCTTGTCCTCGTTGGTGCCGGGCGCCAGAATGATCTGCCCGCAGTGTCTGAACTGGAACGCGACCGAACCTTCGGCCCCCAGGTTGCCGCCGCAGCGGGAAAACACATGCCGGATCTCGGCGACCGTGCGCACGCGGTTGTCGGTCATGGTATCGACGATGATGGCCGCGCCGCCAATGCCGTAGCCCTCGTAGCGGATTTCCTCGTAGGTCACGCCTTCCAGGTTGCCGGTGGCCTTGTCGACGTTGCGCTTGATGGTGTCGGCGGGCATGTTGACCGCCTTGGCCTTGTCAATGGCCAGCCGCAGCCGCGGATTAGCCGCCGGGTCGCCCCCGCCGGTGCGCGCGGCCACCATGATCTCGCGCACCACGCGCGTCCACACGCGCTGGCGTTTTTCGTCTTGCCGCCCTTTGCGGTGCTGGATATTGGCCCATTTGCTATGACCGGACATGATCGTCGTCGCCTTTTTCCGTAGAGTCCAGATAATTCAAATTCCAATTTTACGTGCGACCCTGTCACGAGAGGGCTTTTCAATCGCGGCGTCCGCCACCCTCATCGCTCGGCGCGCCGAAGTTCATCCCACTCGAAAGATATTGCCTCGCAACAGAATTGGGTGGCCCGTAGAATGCCCGCGTGACCTTCCCGCTCAACCCCGATCTGCACAGCCATTCCACGGTTTCGGACGGCATGCTCGCACCCGAACAGCTTGCGGCGCGGGCGCGGACCAACGGGGTGGATCTGTGGGCGTTGACCGACCATGACGAAATCAGCGGTCAGGCGCGCGCGCGGGCAGCAGCGCGCGAACAGGGCATCGGCTATTTGACAGGCGTGGAAATTTCTGTGACTTTCGCCGATGTCACGGTGCATATCGTCGGGCTGGGGTTCAACGCGGACGATGCGCAATTGACTGCGGGGCTGGCCGCCACGCGCAATGGCCGCGACGCGCGCGCTCGCGCAATTAGCCAGCGGCTGCAAGAACTCGGCATTTCCGGCGCATATGAAGGCGCGCTGCGCTACGCGGGAAACCCGGCGCTGATCGGGCGCGCGCACTTTGCGCGCCATCTGGTCGAAACCGGCGTGTGCCGCGACGCGACGGAGGTGTTCCGCAAATACCTGGCCGACGGTAAGCCCGCCTACGTACCGCACCAGTGGGCCAAGCTGGGCGACGCCGTGCGCTGGATCACGCGGGCGGGCGGCACTGCCGTTATCGCGCATCCAGCGCGCTACAACTTCACGCCCGCTGCCGAGGATGCCCTGTTTACCGAATTCAAAACCCACGGCGGTCAGGGCGTGGAAGTGGTCACCGGCAGCCACACCGCAGCCGAAGCCCGGTTGTACGCCGGCATGGCGCGTGAATTCGACTTGGCCGCTTCGCGTGGCAGCGACTTCCACGCCCCCAAGGAAAGCCCGTGCGACCTGGGCCAGCTTGCCCCGCTACCGCCCGATTTGACGCCGGTATGGGCGCTGCTGACTGGGCGCATCCAGTAGCGGAGGCCGCGTGGCGCAATATTTCACCGTCCATCCCGACGACCCGCAACCGCGGCTGATCCGCCAGGCCGCGCAACTGCTCCGTCAAGGCGGCGTGCTGGCCGTGCCCACCGACTCGTGCTATGCGCTGGCCTGCCACCTGGACGATAAGGACGCCGCCGCCGTTATCCGCAGCATCCGGCAAATTGACGACAAGCGTCTGCTGTCGCTGCTGTGCCGCGACTTATCGGAATTGGCCAGCTACGCCCGCGTGAACAACGCACAGTTCCGGCTGCTCAAAACGGCCACGCCGGGGCCTTACACCTTTATTCTGGAAGCCAGCAAGGAAGTGCCCCGGCGCGTAAGCCACCCCAGCCGCAAGACCATCGGCCTGCGCGTGCCCGGCCATCCGGCACTGCGCGCGCTGCTGGCCGAACACGGCGCGCCGCTGCTGGCTAGCACCCTGATCCTGCCCGGCGGCGCGCAGGTCAATGAAGAAGAAGAAACGCCGCTGTTCGACCCCGAAGAAAT
>JAIRQU010000186.1 GCA_031256305.1 Burkholderiaceae bacterium | reverse complement strand
TGTGCTCTTCCGATCACCATTAACCAAGTCCCATGTAGACTTACTGTTTCCAAGCAACGTTGAGTCTGACATGTGTTCTGACTTTTATCGGACAATGATGTCCTTGCCGAACCACTTGTTCGAGATGGCCGCCGCCGTGCCGTCCTGCTTCATCTTGTCCAGCGCGCCCTGCAGGCTGGCCAGCAACGCGGTGTCGTCCTTGCGCACGCCCACGCCATATTGCTCGGTGCCAAAGTTATCGTCGAGCACGCGGTATTCGCCCGGCTTCTGGGCCAGGTAGTAGCGCCCCACCACCTCATCGACCACCACTGCGTCCAGCCGCCCGATCTTGAGGTCCATCAGCGCGGTCACGTTGTCGCCGTATTTCTTGAGTTCCTTGAGCGACTGGGCCGTCGCGGTATCGCGCTCGACGGCATCGACCGCCGTGGAACCGTCCTGCACGCCTACCACCTTGCCCGCCAGGTCGGCCTTGGTCTTGATCGGCGAATTGGCCGTCACCACGATGATCTGGTGGTTTTCCAGGTACGGCGAGGTAAAGGCGATGTTCTTTTTGCGCTCCTCGGTAATCGTCAAGCCGTTCCACAGCGCATCGACGCGGTGGCCGTTGAGTTCGGCCTCCTTGGCGCTCCAGTCAATCGGTTTGAATTCCACCTGCACGCCCAAGTGCTTGGCCGCCTCGCGCGCCAGATCAATATCAAAGCCGACCAGTTGGTGGTTATTGTCGCGGAAGCCCATCGGCGGAAAACTGTCGTCCAGGCCGATGACGATCTTGGCGGGCGCCGACTGGTGGCAGCCGGCGGCCAGCAGCGCCAACGACGCGCCCAGCGCCAGCACGCTCCGGCGCTTGAGGCGATTCAGATCAAGGTCATTTATCGTGAAGGTCATTGCGAAACGCTCCCCTGAAAGTTATGAAGACAAAAACCGCCGCATCCGCCACGGCGCGCAGCAAAAAACGAATTGTCGCAGCATGTGTGCCGCGACCAAGCGTTTTCACGAAAATTGACACGATCATCAAGCCAGGCAGCAGCGGAGGCGATGACATTACCCCGCCCCCGCGCCCCACCCAAACCGCTGACCTTGCGCGGCCCAGCGCTCAGGCCGGCAAATAGCCTTCCACCGACAGATAACGCTCGCCGGTGTCGTAGTTGAAGCCCAGCACGCGCGCACCGGCGGGTAGATCGGGCAGCTTTTGCGCGATGGCCGCCAGCGTCGCGCCGCTGCTGATGCCCACCAGCAACCCCTCCTCGCACGCCGCGCGGCGGCCATATTCGCGCGCGGCCTCGGCTTCAACCCGTATCGCGCCGTCGAGCAAGCTGGTGTCCAGGTTCTTGGGGATAAAACCCGCGCCGATACCCTGGATCGGGTGCGGCGCGGGCTGGCCGCCGCTGATGACGGGCGATTGCGTCGGCTCCACGGCAAATACTTGCAGCCTGGGCCATTGGGCCTTGAGCGCGCGCGCCACGCCGGTCAGGTGCCCGCCCGTGCCCACGCCGGTAATCACCGCATCCAGCCCTTCGGGGAAATCGGCCAGAATTTCCCGCGCCGTGGTCTGCTCGTGGATCGCGGGATTGACCGGGTTCTCGAACTGCTGCGGAATCCACGCGCCGGGCATACTGTCGGCCAGTTCCCCGGCGCGCGCAATGGCGCCCTTCATTCCCTTTTCCTTGGGCGTAAGGTCGCACGTCGCGCCGTAGGCCAGCATCAGGCGGCGGCGCTCGATGCTCATGCTTTCGGGCATCACCAGAATCAGCTTGTAGCCTTTGACCGCGGCCACCAGCGCCAGCCCGATGCCGGTATTGCCGCTGGTCGGTTCGATAATCGTGCCGCCGGGTTTGAGCTTGCCGCTCTTTTCGGCATCCTCGACCATGGCCAGCGCGGCGCGATCCTTGATCGACCCGCCCGGATTGGCGCGCTCGTTCTTGATCCAGACTTTGGCATCAGCGCCAAACAGCCGGTTGATGCGCACGTGCGGCGTGCGGCCTATGGTTTCAAGAATGGTATTGACTCTGGTCATGGTTGAAATCTCCTGATAGGGGAGAACCATGTTAAGGGTTCCGGCTGTTATTTGTCCTGGTTATCTCCTAATACCAGGACGAGAAACCGGGTATTTCCATCGCGCTATTTGCGCCATTGGCGCGGGTCAAGCGTCAGCGTACAAACCGGCCGTTGTTTGACCCACCCGGTCAGCATAACCGGGGTTCCAGCCGCAAGCGCCGACCCTTGAAGATAGCCGCAAAAGCCTGCCACCGAAGCTTGGCGCGCGTGTTCCGCTTGCCCAACATCAGGCCGCCACAAACCGCCCAACGCCACGCCGCGACCGCGCGCGCCGCCAGAAAGCAACACCAAGGACGGCACCTGCCGCCCGTGTGGATCGTATAACCAGCCGCAGATACGTACCGCATCGGATACATCCGGGATGGATTCGACGGCATCGACGTAACCATCGCAACGCATGGGGGATATCTGCACAGCAAAACTGGCGCCAGACCAATATCGCAACGCCAATTGCATATCCGGTTCACCAAACACGGCAAGGCGTTCGCGCCGCGCCTGTTGAACCAGTGCAAACGTGCGCTCGCCATCGTAACTTATTTGCCGAATACGCTCAAAATCACGAATGCCCAGTTGTATTGCCAATGCAGGAATGCGTAAACTAGCTGACTGTCCGAAGGCCACATCAATACCCTGCAACTGCGCTGGTAACAGCAGTAACACGATAGCGGCATACCCGCCCAAAGCCAAACGGCTGGCTGTAGCACGTGGCCACAAATACACGCCGAGCAACAGCAAAGCCGTCCAGGCCATGAACTGCGGCGTCAGATAACGGCTCGACAGCGCCTGCTCCACGCCAAACACAACACGCCCGTGGGCTACACCCAGCGCCGCTGCGCCTATATAGACGATCAACATCAGCAGCGCGACAGGATACGGCTGTACAGGCGGCCGCAGTACCCGCCAAGCTGTTATCAGCGCCAATATCAGCCACAGCACGCCAGCGGCCATTACGGGCCATAAAGCGATCTTTTGCAATACAAAATACCACGGGCCGCCCAAAAACAGCAACAGGTACCGCACAAAACTCAGCCAGCGCACGGCATGGAGCGGCCCAGCGTAGGGAATCCACATAACCTCGCTGTGTTCGATAATCCTGACCAAGCCTTTCTGCGCCAGGTTCTGTCCCAACATGTGGTAATCGTAAAAATAGAAACACCATATCAGCACAGAAGTCAGTAACAATATGCAGATATATCGCTTGCGCAGACGCAACGCCCAGGCCTGTAGGGTTAGCAGCGGCAACGCCAAAATGCCGTTGGCCATGGCGCCTGCGCTGGCCAACCCGGCCAGCCATGCCAGCCAGACACTGCGGCGACGGCCAGCCGCTTGCGCGTGCGCCAGCAATGTAAAGGCCAGCAGCGGCAGCAGGTAGGCCAGAAAAACTTGGCTCTCGAATATCCAAGTGAAATTTTCATGCTGTACCCACGATGTAGCCAATACAACCATGACTGCCGCCACTGCAATAGGTACAAGGGAGGACTGCCCGGCACTGCCGTGCAGGCGCTGGAACACGAATACGAAATTACCCGCAATCAGCAGCGGGAAAAAACCGTTGAGAATATAAGGCAACACCATTGAGCCATGCCAGCAATGCAAATCGACCCAAAAGATCAACCGTGACAAAATCAGGCGGTGCTCGTTGTGCTGTTCCCACCAGGCGCCCCAACCTTGGCCTGCCCGGGTATAAAAGCCCAGATAACCATCCCACATATCCCAAAACGGAACATCGCTGTAGTGACGCCATATGCCAACGGCCATCAGCACCGCGAACAGCGCGGCGATGGCCACAAAGTAAAGCCGTAAAAAATATTTGCTGAAGCAAGCGAACATGGAGCGCAAGGCGGGGCAAGACACTCGCGCGATAATACCTGCCGTGAAGCCCGCCAGACCGCCGCTGGCGCAAGTCCCGCAAGGGCGCGCCGGAGGAAGGTCCGGACTGCACAGGGCAGCGCAGGAGCTAACGGCTCTCCGCCGCGAGGCGAGGATCAGAGCAACAGAGACGAGTCTTGCCGGGCCTGCCCGGCAAGGGTGAAACGGGCAATCTCTGCGCGCAGCAACACCAAGCAGGTTGGCATTGACGCGGCCCGCCGAGCCAACGGGTAGGTGGCACCGAGCCGGGCGGGCAACCCCCGGCCCAGAGGGATGGCGGTCACGGCGCGCGAACCGCAAGGGCCGCGCGCCGCACAGAATCCGGCCTATGGCGGACTTCACACTTTTCTTCAGCGCGCCGGTGGTAAATGCTTG
>JAIRQU010000079.1 GCA_031256305.1 Burkholderiaceae bacterium | reverse complement strand
CGACAAGCATCATCTGGTGCCGTTCGGCGAATTCATTCCGCCATTGTTCAAATGGTTCGTGCGGCTGATGAACATTCCGCTGGGCGACTTTGCCCGCGGGCCGCTGGCGCAGCCATCGTTCGCGTGGCGCGGCGAGCGCTTGGCCCCCACCATTTGTTACGAAGACTTGTTTGGCGAGGAACTGGCGGCGCGCTTTGCCGCCCCGGCCAGCGCGCCTACGGCGCTAGTCAATGTCAGCAATCTGGGGTGGTTCGGCGACACGCTGGCGCTCGATCAGCACCTGGCCATCAGCCGGATGCGCGCGCTGGAATTCGCACGGCCCGTGCTCAGCGCCACCAACACCGGCGCAACCGCCATGATTGACGCGCAGGGGCGCGTCACGCGAGCGCTGCCCTACGCCACACGCGGCGTTTTGACCGGCCAATTCAGCGGCCAGACGCGCATCACGCCGTATGCGGCGTGGGCCTCGCGTTACGGCCTGGCGCCACTGTGGGCGCTGTGTCTGCTGATCGTGGCCGTGGCGGGCTGGGCCGCGCGCCGGCGCGCTATGCGCTGATCCTGGCCTTGAGCAGCGCGTTGACTTGCTGCGGATTGGCGCGGCCGTTGCTGGCCTTCATGACCTGGCCGACCAGCGCGTTGAACGCCTTGTCCTTGCCCGCCTTGAACTGCGCTACGTTGTCCGGGTTGGCGGCGATGACCTCGTCCACGATTTGCTCCAGCGCGCCCGCGTCGTTCATCTGCTGCAAACCCTTGGCCGCGATAACGGCATCCACGTCCTGCTTGGCTTCCTGACCGTCCGCCCACAGCGCATCGAACACCTGCCGCGCGGCGGCGTTGGAAATGGCCCCGCTTGCGATGCGCGCCAGCAGCGTTGCAAGCTGGGCGCTGCCCACCTTGGCCGCTTCAATGCCGATGCCCTCGGCATTGAGCCGGCGCGAGACCTCGCCCATCACCCAGTTGCTGGCCAGCTTAGCCTGGCCGCTGGCTTGTGCGGCCTGCTCGAAGTAGGCGGCCATTTGTGGCGATTGCGTCAGTTGCGCCGCGTCGTATTCCGGCAAGCCCCAGTCGCGCACGAAGCGCGCCGCCATGTGCTGCGGCAATTCGGGCATCGCCGCGCGCACGCGCTCGACCCATTCCGGTTCGATCACCAGCGGCGGCAAGTCGGGATCGGGGAAATAGCGGTAATCGGCCGAATCCTCCTTGCTGCGCATGGCGCGCGTCTCGCCCGTGCCGGGGTCGAACAGCACCGTAGCCTGCTCGATGGCGCGGCCTTCTTGCAGCTCCGCGATCTGCCAACGGATCTCGTAGTCGATGGCCTGCTGCATGAAGCGAAAGCTGTTGAGGTTCTTGATCTCGCGCCGCGTGCCCAGCGGCGCGCCGGGCTGGCGTACCGACACGTTGGCGTCGCACCGGAACGAGCCTTCCTGCATGTTGCCGTCGCAAATGCCGATCCACATCACGATCTGGTGCAGCGCGCGGGCGTAGGCCACCGCTTCGGCCGACGAGCGCATGTCCGGCTCGGTCACGATCTCCAGCAGCGGCGTGCCCGCGCGGTTGAGGTCGATGCCGGTCTGTCCGCCCGGCATACCCTCGTGCAGCGATTTGCCCGCGTCTTCTTCCAGATGCGCGCGCACCAACCGCACCGCTTTGCGCTGGCCGCCTTCCATGAAAAAGCCCACCTCGCCGCCCAGCACCACCGGCAGCTCGAACTGGCTGATCTGGTAGCCCTTGGGCAGATCGGGGTAGAAGTAATTCTTGCGTGCGAACACGCTGCGCGGCGCAATGCGCGCGCCCAGCGCCAGCCCAAGCCGAATAGCGCACTCCACCGCCTGCCGGTTCATCACCGGCAACGTTCCCGGCAGCGCCAGATCGACCGCACACGCCTGCGTGTTTGGCTCCGCGCCGAAGGCCGTGGCCGCGCGGCTGAAAATTTTGCTACGCGTAAGCAATTGAGCGTGCGTCTCGAAGCCGATCACGACTTCGTAGCCTTGGATGAGGGACGGAGAAGAGGGGGTCATGGATCTGTATCAAAGACTGGCCGGGACTGGAATACCGATACGCTCAAGAATTCTGTGCGCCAAAGTGTCGAAATCCTTGTATGCACGTGCAACGGCCGTAGCATGGCTACCAATGGCGCCATCCGCCGCACGCAATTTAAAAATCGGCTTGCGTGCCTCCTGGGCAAGGGGAATCAAACTCTTGTAGTGCCGAAGAAGAGCGAGACAGTTTTCATCATCCTCGATAGATGGAAAAGACCTGAGCCTGCGTTTTTCGCCGAGCAATTGCCGTCGGTATTCGTTTGGAATCCGCTCAAGCCATGCGACATAGGCTTGCACAGGGCGAGAAAGGCGTTCCTGGTGCTGGAGCGCTACATAACCAATCGGCTTGGCATGTCCTGCGGGAAGAGGCGTTGCGATGTCTCCCATGCGCTTAAGCCGTTCCTTCCAACCATTGCGCCATTTCTCCAAGGCAGGCCCGAGATTGCGCAGTCCTTGCAGAGAAAAAAGGTCGGCGGCCAAAGGAACGAGAACGTAATCGCTACTGATGAGTGCCGATCGGTTGATGGCACCGAGGTTGGGGCCGACATCAAAGATGATCAGCTGTGCACAGAGTCGAGCACCTGCCGTTTGCGCTACACGCCAAAAGGCACTGAGTACCAGCATGGCGCGCTTGACGGAATCTTCCGATAATGCCTTGCCCCACTGTTCAGACAGATGATCTTCGAAAGCCGACAACCCCAAGTCGCCCGCAATGAGATGCAATCTGGGCGCAATTTGTTGTATGTGCACGGGGCTAATATCGCTGACCTCCATCAATGGCTTGATGGCTTGGAAAATAGTCGCCGGCGTTGCGTCAGGCGCAGGCTCCCAGAGAGAAAGCAGCGTCTCATCGTCTTGGAAAGCGGTTGTTAAATTAGCCTGAGGATCGCAATCGACCACCAGCACGGTCAAGCCTAGCTCCGCGAACATCCACGACAGGTGATAGACGAGTGTGGTTTTGCCTACGCCCCCTTTATTGTTGAAAAAAGTCAGTGTCGGAATACTCATGGCTGCCTTTTGCGGACCGTAACCAGTACATGGCTTTGCTCGGCCATAAACTCGGGTTTAGGATTGCCATTGGCAGCCAACGAAGCATGTGCGCTTTGGATGCCGAAGCCGAATTTTTGGATAAATCCTAAGTATTTGAGCGCTTCGGCGATTGTAGGGTTGCGATAGTCCGTGATGTGCGGCTGACCGAAATTCTCCTTTGTAACAATGCCAAAGGGACCGCCGGGATTGGAAATTTCAAGGCGATCATGAAAGGCATACACACGAACGGGCGCGTTGGTGCCTTCGTAGTTGCGGTGCAAGATCGCATTGCGAAACAGTTGTTGGAGTGCGTTCATGGGATAGTCTGGCAATGCCTGTGCGCGATCCACGCCCGCAATCCGCAAAGGAACAGCAATCTGCGCTTTGAGCCGGTCTTCGGTACGCCGTATTACGTCTTCCAGAGTACCTGTGATGGTGTCTTGGTCCGACACCTCTTCGCCTTGCTCCAATCCTGCATATTGAACAAATTGAACATAGGCACCTTTCAGGAAGTCTTGGGGAGAAATCCCTAAAGTCAACAGTCCTGTTACGGTAGGGGTGCAGGGCGTCATACCCAATGCCATACGCGTTGTGACCAGTTGCTCTTTCAGCGTTCGGCCATTAGCAGCCAGTACATCAGGCGCAATAGCCGCAGGCAAATAGCTTTCCTGAAAATATCGAAGATTCAAGTCGTCAGTCGAAGTACCGGGAATGGCTTCGCTGTCAAAAGACCGGCCTGCCTTGGTAAGCCGGATTTCGTTGAGCACTTGCTCGTCCTGATGATTGGCCTTCCGGGTAGATACACTCATGCGCACCCAAATCCGACCATCAAAGCGGACGGGAGGCAATGTCGAAGGCATGACCACCAACGCAACCACCGATTTGCCCGCCATTTCGAGCTTTTGCACGGTCACACTCGGCTGCGGCAGGATGCGTGTGTCAGAGGTAATTTGATCGATGCTCTGAAGCAATTTGTCATCCGCATCAATACCGGTGATCACGCCATCGTCGCGTATCCCTAGGAATACTACTCCAGCCTTATTCGATCGCACCAAATCGTTGGCAAATGCGCAAACGGTCTGGCAAACCTTGTCTCTATTAAAAGATTCCTTGCGTTCAAGCCAGTGGGATTCAGGCTCGGTGACGAGTTGACGCAACTGGGTTTCAGTATAGTTCATGACCATGCCCCATTCAAAGTCCTTGCGGCTTGCGCAGATGAAAATCCGTCGCCTGTTGCAAGCGGTGCGCGACGCTCAGCAGCCGGGCCTCTTGCAGATAGTTGCCGATCAGTTGCAGACCCACGGGCAGGCCATCGCTAAAGCCCGCGGGCGCGCTCATGCCCGGCAGGCCGGCCAGCGAGGCGGGCAGGGTGTAGATGTCGGCCAGGTAGTCGGCCACGGGGTCGCCGCCGTGCTCGCCG
>JAIRQU010000022.1 GCA_031256305.1 Burkholderiaceae bacterium | reverse complement strand
CCGGCCACCACCAGGCCGGCCGCCTGGGCCGCCAGCGCATCCAGCGCCGCGTCAATCTCACACGCCCGTTGTGCGTCGATACATTCGCGCGCCGCGCCCTGGAACGCCAGCACCCAACTGCCCACCGGCACCGGGCCGGTCAGCGCCAGATCGACCTGACACAGGCCATCGCGCGTACGGCACAGGGCGTAAGCGCCATCGCAACGCTCGACCCGCGCGGGGATTCCGATGCACATATCAGTCACCCACCGCGCGCCGCGCTACCCGTGGCGCATGAAACCCAAAGCGCCGCATGGCCGCGGAGCAGGCCAGACAAGGGCACGCGCGGCCCGGCTTTGCCGGGCCGCCGAGTGCGCCCCCTGGCAGGGGGGAGGCGCAACAGCGCGCAGCGCGTGGAGCCTGGGGGTAATTCATCTCGGCCGCCAAAAGCGCGCGTCGCCGCCGCGCGCGGCCATCTGTTCGGTGGGGCGCTCGGCCTCGTAACGCGCCAGCTCCAGCCCGGCACTGCCCGACAGCGGCGGCGGCGGTTGGGTGTGCCGCACTGGTTCCACGCCCCAGCGGCGCAATACCTGACACGCGCACTCAAGCGCCTCGTCCAGCCGCGCCTTGACCACCGGACGCAGGCTGCCGCCGAAATCGTCCAGCTCGACCGGCTGCACGCCGATCAGCACGATCTCGCGCGGATAACGGCCCCGCAGTTGCGCGCACGCCAACACGTCGGAAAAGCCGGTCTGATGCAAACTCATCTTGCGCGCCTGCATACAGGCGGGCACTTGTTCGCCTTCGACCTGGCGCAGTGCGCCGGGCGGCAGCCCGAAATCAATGGCATCGAGCACAATCAGCCGCCGCGCCGATTCCACCAGCGGCAGCAGGGCCAAGCCTTGCGTGCCGCCATCGGCCAGCGTGACCTGCGCGGGCATTTGCCAGCGCGCGTGCAGCGCCTCCACCGCGCGCACGCCAAAGCCCTCGTCGGCCCACAAAACGTTGCCGATGCCCAGAACGACGATGCTTTCCTGACTCACGGCCTGTTTAGTGCTTGAACATGCGGAACCCGCTGACCATGGTGGAGATCATGCTTTGCCGGGACATGATGTCCTCGCGGACGGCGGTGTACAGATGCACCAGCACGAACAGCGTCATCGCCCACATGCCCAGCCGGTGCCAGTTATGCAGCGCCAGGCTGTTGCCGCCCGCCAGCGAGAACATCCAGCCAAAGCCGACGGACGCCCAACTGCCCTGACCCAGCCCTTCGCCATACAGCGCAAAACCGCTGAGCGCCATGAGGATGGAAACCACGAAAAAGCCGAACATCGCCAACTGCCCGGCCGGGTTGTGGCCGATGTATTTGCGCGGATAACGCTCCAGGAACAGATACCAGCGCACTTCAAAAAAGAACTCGCGCCACCACTGCGGGTCCCACACGGGCACGATGAACAGCTCGCGTGCGTAAGCGTTGCCCAGCACGGCCCAGATGATGCGCCAGATCAGCCCCAACCCGAACACATAGGCCGCGGCGAAATGGGCAAAGCGGATATAGCCCATCAAAAAATGCGCGCTGGCTTCGCCTGACAGCGTAGGCAGCGGCTTGCCAATCAGATAGCCGGTGACGCCCAGCACCATGATGGCCAGCGCGCTCAGCCAGTGCCATAGCCGCACCGGCTCTTGATAGACATAGACCGACAGGACGCGCTTGCCCTGCACCTGCAGGGCGGCGTCACTGTCGTAACTGTAGGTTTTGCGGACAGCGGTGGTACTCATCGCGGCGACCCTTCAAAAAGAATTTACGGAGCGGTCAGCGCACTTGTACCCGCACCAGTTCCTCGCCCGCCGCGCCCAGCACGTGCGTCGAGCAAGCCAGGCACGGATCGAAACTGTGCAGTGTGCGCAGAATTTCCAGCGGCTGGTCGGGCTTGGCCATCTTGGTGTTCATCAGGCTGGCCTCGAACGCGCCGATCTTGCCGGCCTCGTCGCGCGGACTGCCGTTCCAGGTGGTCGGCACCACGCATTGATAGCTGTCAATGCGCTTGTCCTTGATCTTGACCCAGTGCCCCAGCGCGCCGCGCGGCGCTTCGGTAAAGCCCACGCCCTTGGTTTCCGCGGGCCACGTGTCGGGCGACCATTTATCGACGTTGGCCGTGGCGGTATCGCCATTCTTGATGTTGCTCATCAGGCGGTCGAAGAAGTAGCGCATCTTGTGCGCCGCCCATTGCGCCTCCAGGCCGCGCGCGGCGGTTCGCCCCAAGGTGGAGAACAGCGCGGCGGCGGGCACCTGGAGCTTGGCCAGCAGCGCATCCACCGGCTCCTTGATGTCGGGGCGGTTCTGGTGGTAGCCGATGAGGTAGCGCGCCAGCGGTCCCACTTCCATCGCGTTGCCGCGCCAGCGCGGGGCCTTGATCCACGAATACTTGCCCGACTCGTCGATCTGCTCGATCTTGGTCTTGCTGCCTTTGGTGCCCGCGCCCAGCACGAATTGCGGCTCGGTCACGCCGTCGAACGGGTGCAGTCCCTTGGTGTCATCGGGGTAGTGATACCAAGAATGCGCGACGAACTCCTGGATTTCATCGGGGTTGCGCAGGTCCACAGGCAGCACTTCGTTGAAGTTGCCGTTGATGATCGCGCCGCTGGGCGCCAGCAGGCTCTTGGGACTGTAATCGTTGGCCTGATCGGGGAAATCGCCATACGAGAGCACGCATTGGCTCGACAGCCCGCCGCCAATGGCGCCCCAGTCCTTGTAGAACGAGGCAATGGCAGTCAGGTCGGGCAGATACACCTGCTCAATGAACGTGATGGTCTGGTCGATGATCTGCGAGACCAGATTCAGCCGCTCCATGTTGACGGCCCCGACCGCGCCGGCCTGATCGACGTTGATGGCGCACGGCACGCCGCCCACCAACCAGTTCGGATGCGGATTCTTGCCGCCAAAGACGGTGTGGATCTTGACGATGTCCTTTTGGAAATCGAGCGCCTCCAGGTAATGCGCCACGGCCATCAGGTTGGCCTCGGGCGGCAGCTTGTACGCCGGGTGGCCCCAGTAGCCGTTGCGGAACGGCCCCAGTTGTCCCGACTCCACGAAGCGCTTGAGGCGCGACTGCAAATCGCGGAAATAACCCGGCGAGGACAGCGGCCAGTCCGACAGACTTTGCGCCAGATCGGAAGTCTTCTTGGGGTCGGCGGAAAGCGCCGATACCACATCGACCCAGTCCAGCGCGTGCAGGTGATAAAAATGCACCAGATGGTCGTGCGCCCACAGCGTAGCCTGCATCAGGTTGCGGATCAGGTTGGCGTTGTCCGGGATCTTGATGGCCAGCGCGTCCTCGACCGCGCGCACCGAGGTCAGCGCGTGGGTGCCGGTGCACACGCCGCAGATGCGCTCGGTAAACGCCCAGGCATCGCGTGGATCGCGCCCCTTGAGAATAACCTCCAGACCGCGCCACATGGTGCCGGTGGACACCGCGTTGGTGATGACGTTGTTGCCGTCCAGATTGACCTCGCAGCGCAGGTGGCCCTCGATGCGCGTGATTGGATCGACGACGATGCGCCGGCCGCTGTTATCGAGCTTGAAGCCTTGGGTTTGGGCGCTCATTGGCGAACCTCCTCTTGATGCTGCGCGGGATCAAATGTCTTGAGATCTTCCCGCTTGAGCGAACCGTTGCGGATGACGCTGACGACCGCGTGCGCGGCAATGGCCGCGGCGGCCACGCCGGTCACGGTCAAGCCGATCTTGTCGGCGGTGCTTTCGATGCCCAACTGGTTGATGCCCGTCACCCGGTCATAGAACGAGCCTTTGTCCCAGAACCCGTTTTCCGAACAGCCCAGACAGCCGTGGCCCGACTGGATGGGGAAGGACACGCCGTCGTTCCAGCGCACGGTGGAACAGGCGTTATAGGTGGTAGGCCCCTTGCAGCCCATCTTGTACAGGCAAAAGCCCTTGCGTGCGCCCTCGTCGTCCCACGCCTCGACGAACTCGCCGGCGTCAAAATGCGCGCGCCGGTAGCATTTGTCGTGAATGCGCTGCCCGTAGAACATCTTGGGGCGGCCCTGGCGATCCAGCGGCGGAATGCGGTCGAAAGTCACCAGATAGGTAATGACCGCCGCCATGACTTCGGGAATGGGCGGACAGCCGGGCACCTTGATGATGGGCTTGTCCAGAATCACGTCGGCCACCGGCGTGGCGCGGGTCGGGTTGGGCTTGGCCGCCTGCACGCAGCCCCACGAAGCGCAAGCGCCCCAGGCGATGATGGCCTTGGCGTCCCTGGAGACGCGC
>JAIRQU010000257.1 GCA_031256305.1 Burkholderiaceae bacterium | reverse complement strand
CCGGCCATGTACAGCGGCCTGTGGTCCGTCGGCGTGCGGTTGGACCGTGAGCTGCGCCAGCAATTGATCGGCGCTTTCGCCGCAGTTGAGCAGCAGCGCCACGCCGCGTCTGGTCTGCTGGATGTGCGCCAATGCGGCATCGACGCTCCAGCTATGCCCGGCGCGATCCTTGTCCAGCATATCCAGCGCCGATAGCGGTTCATGCACGCGCACCGGCACCACGTCGCCGCTTTGCCATGTGCCCAGCACCAGCGCCAGGTGCAACGCGCCGCTGGACTTGTCGCGGTAGGCACGCGCCGTAAACGTGCCCTGGGCGGTGCGCAGCGGCCGCTCGGCGACGCGCTCGATCAACGTCTCGGTGCGGCTGCGGTATTCGATCAGATCGGCGATGGTGCCGACTTTCAAGCCATGCTCGGCGGCAAAGCGCTGCAAATCCGGCAGACGGGCCATCGTGCCGTCGTCCATCATGACCTCGCAGATCACGGCGGCGGGGGTGCAGCCGGCCATGCGCGCCAGATCGCAACCGGCCTCGGTGTGCCCGGCGCGCATCAGCACGCCGCCATCGACGGCTTGCAGCGGAAAGACGTGGCCGGGCTGCACCAGGTCTTCGGCGCGCGCGTTGGGCGCGACAGCCGCTTGTATGGTGCGGGCGCGGTCGGCTGCGGAAATGCCGGTGGTTACGCCCTCGGCCGCCTCAATGCTCACGGTGAACGCCGTACCCAGGTGCGCGCGGTTCCGGGCTGTCATGGGCGGCAGGCGCAGACGTTCGCAGCGCTGGCGCGAAAGCGACAGACAAACCAGCCCGCGTCCGAACCGGGTCATGAAGTTGATTGCTTCAGGCGTGACGTAATCGGCAGCCAAAATCAGGTCGCCCTCATCTTCGCGGTCCGGCGCGTCCGCCAGAATGATCATGCGGCCGGCGCGCAGCTCGGCGACGATTTCTTGCACGCTGGCGATGGGCGCGGGCGGCGGAGCCGCAGCGCTGACCGGCGTCAGGGCTTTGGCGGATAGAAGGGCATTCATGGGGAGGGGATTGAGCGTGTGGGGCGGCCAAGAAAGTTGAATTATCCGTCGGATAGCGTTTTGCTGATGACCCTCAAATAGCCGGAGCTGCCGTTGTTGAGCATGCAGTTCAAACTTGAAAACCGGCGCGGCTAAGGCGCCAGCCGCTCGCGCACCCAGGCGTTGTTTTCGCGCCGGTAGCGCAGGCGGTCGTGCAGGCGGCTCTTGCGGCCTTGCCAGAATTCCCAGCAGTCGGGTTCCAGTCGGTAGCCGCCCCAGTGCGGCGGACGTGGCGGGTTGAGCAAGAACTTGGCGCCATAGCGCGCCGCCTCGGCCATTAGCCATGCCCGTCCGGCAATGGGCTGGCTCTGCGGGCTGGCCCAGGCGCCCAGGCGGCTGTCCAGCGGACGGCTGGCAAAGTATTCGTCGCTTTCGGCTTCGTTGACGCGGCGCACACGCCCTTCGATGCGCACCACGCGCTCCAGCTCGACCCAGTGCAATTGCAGCGCTGCCCACGGGTTGCCCGCCAGCTCCTGGCCCTTGCGGCTGTGGTAATTGGAGTACCAGACGATGCCGCGCGCGTCCAACCCCTTGATGAGCACTATGCGCGTGCTTGGGCGCAGATCATTGCCCACGGTGGCCAGCGTCATGGCGTTGGGTTCGGGCACTTCGGACTTGCGCGCTTCCTCGAACCATTTCCGGAACTGTTCAAGCGGGTCGACATGAGCGGCTGTTTCGGACAGCTCGGCGCGCTCGTAACTTTTGCGCAGATGGGCGATTTCATCCATGCGGGCGGAGTATAGACAGGGCCTGTTTTTATAAAATCACACATTTACGCTGAAGGCTTATGGCATGACACAAGAGCAAGACCGGGAAGACCGGACATCCGTGGTGGGCATGGTCAACGGTCTGTTGCTGCTGTTGATCCTGTTCATCATCGGGCTGTGGCCCATTCGCGCCGGGCTGGGCGGCTTTGGGCCGGGGGCGAATAATGTATTGAGCAGCGGGGTCGCTGATTCTGTGTCGCCTGTTTTGGCGTTGTCGCCCGCATCAGCGCCAAGCGCGGCATCCGTGCCCATAACGCTGGCCTCGGTGGACTTGGCAGCGGCGCAAAGCGGGGCGTCAACCCCGGCCTCGGCTGCTTTGACAGCGGCGCAAAGCGAGGCGTCAACCCCGGCCTCGGCGGACTTGGCAGTGGCACAAAGCGGGGCATCAACCCCGGCCTCGGCGGACTTGGCAGCGGCGCAAAGCGGGGCATCAGCCCCGGCCTCGACAGACTTGGCAGTGGCACAAAGCGAGGCGTCCATGCCGACAATAACCAGCGCCGCGCCGCTTGCCAGCGCCCGAAGCGGCGCAGCCAGCGCCAATGGCGCCAACATCACCACTGGGCCGGGCCTGGTCACGTTCTACTTTGCCGCCAGCAGCGCCGCACTTGCACCGGGCGCGCAACGAGCGTTGGCCGATATCGTGCATAACGTTGCTGCGGGACGGCGCGCCATGATTAGCGGATACCACGATGCGACAGGTAATCCCGCTTTCAATGAGGCATTGGCCAAACGGCGCGCCCAAGCTGTGCGGAAGGCGCTCGAATCGCTGGGTGTCAGCGATGACAAGATCGAACTGCATAAACCGCAGATCACCACTGGCACCGGCACTAACGCCCAAGCGCGCCGGGTCGAGGTGACGTTGCAATGAGGGGTACTGGTCATGTCCCGGACGGTCATCCTAGGGTCTCTTGTTGAACAGGAGCGGATGGGTTCTGTGCCACTGATGCAGGGCCTTCATGGCTAGACTAGGGGACAGCGCCTTGTCTAGCCCCTTGTTGGTGAAAAAGACTATCGGGCGCCGATGGCAGGGAGATTCGAGTTATGGCTGTGTATGCGTTCGAGGGCATCGCGCCGCAGGTGGATGCGCGCGCGTGGGTGGCCGAGTCCGCGCAGGTGATGGGTGACGTGGCGCTGGCCGCCGACGCAAGCGTGTGGTTTGGTTGCGTGGTGCGGGGGGATACCGAGCGTATCCGCATCGGCGCGGGCAGCAACATACAAGATTTGTCCGTGCTGCACGCCGATCCGGGCGCGCCGCTGGCGCTGGGCGAGCGCGGGACAGTGTGCCACCAGGTGATAGTGCACGGC
>JAIRQU010000222.1 GCA_031256305.1 Burkholderiaceae bacterium | reverse complement strand
GGCGCTGCTGGATGTTGCGCACGAACCAGCGCGCCTCTTGCAGCCGTTGCGCCAGCGCCTGATGGCCGGCGCTGCCCTGGGTATCGCGGCTGCCGCGCAGCGCCTTGGCGTAGAGTTCTTGCACGCGCAGGCGCGGCGTCGCGTCCGGGTTGAGCTGCACGCGCAGATGCCGCCGCGCGCCCGAACCGCTAAGGCTGACGATCACGTCCGGCACGATGGCGTTGCGCGCCACGGCGGCAAATGCACGGCCCGGCTTGGGATCGAGCCGCGCAATGCGCGCCATCGCTGCGCGCGCCTGACTTTCGGCGCAGCCGAGTTCGCGCGCGATGCGCTTGGCATCACGCCGGGCAAGCCACTCCAGCGCACCCGTATGCTCGCAAATCAATAGCGCAATGCTCATATTCCGCGCGACTTTCTGGTCAGGATGTTCATCGAGTTGACGCCTGATCTGCAAGGCCAGGCACTCGGCCAGGCCGCGCGCGCCTACCCCGGCGGGGTCCAGAGATTGCAACTGTTCGAGCGCCAACGTAAAGCGCCGCGCCAGCGCCTGTACCTGCTCCGGGCTGTCGTCGTCCTCAATGAAGCGCGCCGCCAGTTGCGCGATTGAATCTTCCAGATACCCGTCGTCGTCAAGATTGCCAATCAGGTAGCGCAGCGCGGCGGCGTCCTCCGGTTCAAGCCGCAGCGTGCGCGCCTGCGCGCTCAGATGCGCGGCCAGCGACTCCTGCGGCGCGGCGCGCTCGCCCGCGTCCAGTTCGTCATCGTCATCTCCGGCGCGCGGGCGCGCGGGCGCTTCACCGCCCCATTCGGCATCGTCGGGCGGCGGCGCGTCCACGCTGCCGTCGCCTTCCCAGCCAGCGTCCGCTGCCGTCCAATCCGTTGCCTCGGCGCCGTCGCCGTCTGGCGCACCGGCATCGGTATCGGCGCGTTCGGCCACCTGGTCTCCCAGGCTGACTGGCACATCGGCGCGCGCCAGGCCGAATTCCTCACGCGGCGCGGCATCGTCATCGCGTTCCAGGAAGGGGTTGTCGCCGAGCATCTGTTCGATTTCGCTGTTCAGTTCCAGCGTAGACAGTTGCAACAGCCGGATCGACTGCTGCAATTGCGGCGTGAGCGTCAGATGCTGCGAGAAGCGCAGCGACAGGCCGGGCTTCATGTCATGGTCCGGTTCTCAGAGTCGGAAATGCTCGCCCAGATAAACCCGCCGCACTTCCGGGTTGTCGACGATGGACGCGGGCGTGCCCGCCGCCAGCACGCGCCCGTTGCTGATGATGACCGCGTGGTCGCAGATGCCCAGCGTCTCGCGCACGTTGTGGTCGGTGATGAGCACGCCGATGCCGCGCCGCTTGAGAAAGGCGATGATGCGCTGGATTTCGATGACCGCAATCGGGTCGATACCGGCAAACGGTTCATCGAGCAGAATAAAACGCGGCTGCGTGGCCAGCGAGCGGGCGATTTCCACGCGCCGGCGCTCGCCGCCCGACAGCGAGGGCGCGGGCGAGTCGCGCAGATCGTCCACGTGCAACTGTTCAAGCAGAGCCGTTAAACGCTGCTCAATTTCGTCCCTGGGCAGCGGACGGCCATCGGGGCCGCGCTGCAATTCGAGCACCGCGCGCACGTTCTCGGCTGCCGTGAGCCGGCGGAAGATCGAGGCTTCCTGCGGCAGGTACGACAGCCCCAGCCGCGAACGGCGGTGAATCGGCATGTGCGCCACGGGCTGACCGTCGAGCAGGATTTGCCCGGCGTCGGCGCGCACCAGGCCGACGATCATGTAGAAGCTGGTGGTCTTGCCCGCGCCGTTGGGGCCGAGCAGCCCCACCACCTCGCCGCTGCCCACGCTCAGGGACACGTCCTGCACCACTGTGCGGCTGCCGTAGCGCTTGCGCAGATTGCGCACGTCCAGAAAACTGGGCGGCTGGGCGACCGCTTGCCCGGACGCCGTTTCAGCAGGCTGTGCCAGCGTTACGTCCGCCTCAGCCACGGCCTCGGCGACCGGTGTCACGGCTGCCCCCCCGCGTCGGACGCGGCGGGTGCAGGCGCGGACGCAGGCGCAGGCACGAGCGCTATTGGCGGCGGCAGGGCGCTGGCCGCGCGCAGCGGCACGGCGGGCTGATTGGGCTTGGCTCCCGTGGACGGTTTTGCGGCGCTGGCGGTATTTTGCGGCACCATGATCGCGCGCACCCGCCCTGGCTTGCCGCCCGCCGCGGGCGCGGCGGCGCGGTCCACGGTATAGACCTCGGTGTTGTCGTTATAGACGATGACATCGCCCGTCACGTTGTCAATCATCGTGGCGCCGGTCAGCCGCCACATTTCGGCGTTGCCGATCAAATGCACCGTATCGGCCTTACCGTCGTATTCCATGCGGTCGGCCTCGCCTTGAATATATTCATTGACCCCATCGCGTTTCTGGTGAAAAAACGCCCGCTCGCCCGGCGCGGGCGTCATGACGCCGGACTGGTTGCCTTGCGCGTCCTGATGCACCACCAACTGATCGCCGCGCATCAAGATCGTGCCCTTGGTGACCACGACGTGACCGGTGAACGTGGCCGTTTGCGGCTGGCCATTCTTGGTACCTTCGTAGCGCATGGCATCTGCTTCGATGTGCATGGGCTGCTCGCGGTCGGCCTTTTCGGCCCAGGCCGCGGGCACGCCCCAGGCTGCCAGCGCGGCCAGCGCGCAAACTACTGCTCGCCGGACGTGCCAGCGGGCACAAAAAGGCATCAAGGCCAGGAAAATCTCGTCAGGCACGTTTTTCAAGCGTTTTACCGTTTGTAACATGCCCATTGTAGGTGGCGCAGGCAAAGTCCCGGCCCCGCTTGGCGCGCGGATACCGCCCGATCCCGTTTCTTACGCGCCAGCCTTGACCTTTTGCCGCCAGGCGGTCAGCAGATACTCGGTATAGCCGTTGGGCTGCTCCACGCCCTTGAAAATCAAGTCGCAGGCGGCCCGGAATGCGGCGGATGCCGCCAAGCGTCCGGCCATGTCGCGGTAGGCCGCATCGCCCGCGTTTTGCCGGTCCACCAGCGCGGCCATGCGTTCCAGCGTGGCTTGCACCTGCGCGCGCGTGACCACGCCGTGCAGCAGCCAGTTGGCGATGTGCTGGCTGCTGATGCGCAGGGTGGCGCGGTCTTCCATCAGGCCGATGTTGTGGATGTCGGGCACCTTGGAGCAGCCCACGCCCTGATCGACCCAGCGCACCACATAGCCCAGAATGCCTTGCGCGTTGTTGTCGATTTCTTGTTGGCGCTCCTTGGGCGTCCATTTGGCCTGGGGTACGACCGGCACGGTCAGCAGCCCGGCCAGCAGCGCGTCGCGCTCGGCGGCCAGGTCCAGGCCCCGTTCCAGTTCGCGCTGCACCTGCGCCACGTTGACCTGGTGATAGTGCATGGCGTGAATGATCGCACCGGTGGGGTTGGGCACCCAGGCGGTGTTGGCCCCGGCTTTTGGGTGGGCAATTTTCTGCTTGAGCATGTCGGCCATCAAATCCGGCGCGGCCCACATGCCTTTGCCGATCTGCGCCTTGCCGCGCAGGCCGCAGGCCAGCCCGACCAGCACGTTGTTGCGCTCATACGCCTGAATCCAGGCGCTGGCCTTCATGTCGTTCTTGCGGAATACTGGCCCGGCGCGCATGCAACTGTGCATTTCATCGCCGGTGCGGTCCAGAAAGCCGGTGTTGATGAACGCCAGTCGCGCCTGAGCGGCGGCGATGCAGGCGGCCAGGTTGACGCTGGTGCGGCGCTCCTCGTCCATGATGCCCAGCTTGACGGTGTGCCGCGCGATGCCCAGCAGCTTTTCCACGCGGCCAAACAGCTCATCGGCAAAGGCCACTTCCGCCGGGCCGTGCATCTTGGGCTTGACGATGTAGATTGAACCGGCGCGCGAGTTGCGGATGCCGCCTTGCCCCAGCCCCTTGAGGTCGTGCAGGCCGATGGCGGTGGTAATCGCCGCATCCATGATGCCTTCGGGGATTTCCTGGAACGCGCCGCCCGCCGCGCGGTACAGGATCGCCGGGCTGAACATGTGGTGGCCGACGTTGCGCACGAACATCAGCGCGCGCCCGTGCCGCGTGACCTGGCCCTGGCCATCCGGCGCGGTATAGACGCGGTCGGGATTGAGGCCGCGCTCGAGCGTGCGGCCACCCTTGTCGAAGGATTCGGTCAGCGTGCCGCGCAGAATGCCCAGCCAGTTGCGGTAGGCCAGCACTTTGTCTTGCGCATCGACGGCGGCCACCGAATCTTCCAGGTCGATGATGGTGGACACCGCCGCTTCCACCACCAGATCGGCCACGCCCGCCGCATCATTCTTGCCGATGGGCGAGGCCCGGTCGATGCGGATGTCCAGATGCAGGCCGTTGTGCGCCAGCAGCACCGACGAGGGCGACTTGGCCTTGCCCTGATAGCCCACGAATTGGTCCGGGTTTTGCAACCGGGTAGTTTTACCGCCCTTGAGGGTTACTTCCAGTTTGCCGCTTTTCTTGACGGCATAGCCGGTCGCGTCGATGTGCGAACCTTCCTTGAGCGGCGCGGTGCGGTCGAGCACGTAGCGCGCCCATTCGATGACCTTGGCGCCGCGTTTGGGGTTGTAGCGGCTGCCCTTTTCCAGCCCCTTGGTCTGCGCGATCACGTCGGTGCCGTAGAGCGCGTCGTACAGGCTGCCCCAGCGCGCGTTGGCGGCGTTGAGCGCGTAGCGGGCGTTGGTCACCGGCACCACCAGTTGCGGCCCGGCCTGCGTGGACAGTTCGGCGTCAACGTGGGCGGTGGTGATCTTGAAAGGCGCCGGTTCGGGCAGCAGGTAGCCGATGCGCTCCAGAAACGCCCGGTAGGCGCGCATGTCGGCAATCGGGCCGGGGTTGGCGCTGTGCCAGGTGTCCAGCTCATTTTGCAACCGTTCGCGCTCGGCCAGCAGCGTCAGATTGCGCGGCGCCATATCGGTCACGATGGCCGAAAAGCCATGCCAGAAGGCGTCCGGCGCCATGCCCAGATCGGGCAGTACCTCGCGGTTGACAAAGTCGTAAAGCTCGGCGGCGACCTGTAAATCGCCCGTGGTAATGCGGTCGGTCATGATGCTGTGCGGGGAAAGTGAAGGGCGGGAAGGGAAACGGGGGGATTCAGTTTAGCGGGTCGCGCACCGACGGCACAGCCAGCCAGAGCGCGGGAACCCAGACGGGCGCGCTTTGAATGAGCGCGGTGACAAACGTATTGCCCGCGTAGCCGCGCCAGGCCCACAATAGCGCCGCCGCGACGCAAACGGCGTGTACCCAGATGGCGCTGCGCTTGCAGCGCAACAGCAACCCGCCAACGCCTGCGCACGCCAGACCAAATACAACGTAGTACAGCCCGCCCTTGCGCGTGAGCAGCATCAATCCGCCCA